>NZ_JBMNDR010000018.1:0-101430 GCF_052543235.1 Streptomyces sp. SAS_272
TTTCCGACTCTACCAGACCGTTTTCCGATCCGATTTCCTCGGTGCTTTCCAGGTCTCCCGCTTATCTCGCGGTTTCCCTTTCCGGCGGTTCCGACTCTATCAGACCCTTTCGGTTCTGATTCCCGGTCAGCGGGAGTCGCCTTCCCGGCTGTTGGGCCGTTCCGACGTCTCAAACCTTAGCGGATCCGTTCGGCAGTTGCTAATCGAGCTGCCGGCCCCCGATCGAATTGAATTCGGGCACGCCGAATTCAACCCCGGAGGAGATCGTGCTGATGGTTTGTGTGCCGCTACTGCGGCGGAGGCGCTACCGGAGAACCGTTACGGCTCCGCGGCAACCCGAAGAACTCTACGGATCTGGGACGGCACTGTCAACCGCCCCTGTCAAGATCTTTTAGGCCGAACGGGCGCGGACCGTTCAGTGGACCGTTCAGTCGAGATCGCTGAGCCGGCCGCCCGCATCCGGCTGAGCGTGCTCGACGCGGCGAAGGAGCCTGGTCAGGACCTCGCCGAGGGTGGTGCGCTCCGCGGCGGAGAGGTCCTGGAGGAGATCTTCCTCGAAGACCGTCGCCATGCGCATCGCCCTCAACCACTTCTCGCGGCCCTCGGGCGTCAGCTCCACGATCACCCGGACCCGGTTGGTCTCGTCCCTCTCACGGGTCACCAGGCCCTCGGTGACCATGCGGTCGATCCGGTGGGTCATCGCGGCCGGCGTCAGGCCGAGCCGCTTCGCCAGGTCGCTCGGCCCCAGGCGATAGGGAGCGCCGGAGAGGACGAGCGCCTTGAGGACCTCCCATTCGGCGTTGCTGATGCCGAGGTCGGCGGTCTGGCGGCCGTACGCGACGTTCATCCTGCGGTTGAGGCGGGAGAGCGCCGAGACGATCTTCTCGACCTGTGGATCGAGGTCCTGGAACTCGCGCTGGTAGGCGGCGATCTGCTCTTCGAGAGTCGGCTCGCTGCCGAGGCCGGTGCCGACCGTGCCGGGGTTGTCGCCCATGGGAACAAGTATCGCACGGGGCGCGTTCGTGTTGAAGTCCTTCGATGTGTACAGTTTAGCTTCGAACTTTAGCTTCTAAGTCTTCGGTCCTAAGGGCTGAGGGCTCCTACCTGATTGAGGTGAACGTGACCAGGGCGATGGGCGCAGCGATGCGCCGGATCCACGTGGGCAACGCACTCAGCGCGTTCGGGCTCGGTTTCACCGTCCCCTACCTGTACGTCTATGTGGCGCAGGTACGGGGGCTGGGAGCCATGACGGCGGGGACGGTGCTCGCCGTCTTCGCCGTCGCCGCGCTGATCGTGCTGCCGTTCGCCGGCCGGGCGATCGTGCGGCGCGGTCCACTGCCGGTCCTGCTCGTCGCCCTGGTCACCGCCGCGCTGGGCGCGATGGGCCTGGGGCTGGCCGGCACCGCCGCCGCCGTGCTGGCCGCCGCGGCCGCGCTCGGAGCCGGGCAGGCCGTGATGCAGCCCGCGCTGGCGACGATGATCGTGGACTGCTCGACCGCGGAGACGCGCTCGCGGGCGTTCGCGACGCAGTTCTTCCTGCAGAACCTCGGGCTCGGCGTGGGCGGCCTGATCGGCGGGCACCTCGTCGACACGACGCGTGTCTCGTCCTTCACCCTGCTGTTCGGCATCGAGGCGGCGATGTTCCTGTTGCTGGCCGTGGTGATGTCGACGGTGCGGCTGCCGCGGGCCCCTCGCGTCGAAGCTGCCCCGCAGTCCGCGCGGGGCAGCTGGAAGCAGCTGCTCGGCAACCGGGCCATGGTGCAGCTGTGCGTGCTGGGCTTCGTGCTGTTCTTCGCCTGTTACGGACAGTTCGAGTCGGGGCTGGCCGCGTACGGGGTCGAGGCCGCGGGCATCTCGACGTCCGCGCTCGGGACCGCTCTGGCCGCCAACACGGCGATGATCGTGGTTGCTCAATTCGCCGTGCTGAAGTTCGTGGAGCGGCAGAAGCGGTCGCGGGTGATCGCGGCGGTGGGGCTCCTCTGGGCCGTGGCGTGGGTCGTGGCGGGGTACGCCGGGCTCGGGCACGGGAGCCGGGAGATGGCGACGGCCGCGTTCGTCTCCACGTACGCGCTGTTCGGGCTCGGTGAGGCGATGCTGTCGCCGACGCTCGCGCCGCTGGTGGCCGATCTGGCTCCGACCGGGATGGCGGGGCAGTACAACTCGGCGTTCGCCCTGGTGAAGCAGCTCGCGCTGGCCGTGGGGCCGGCGGTGGGCGGGCCGATGGGGGCTTCGCTGCACGCGCCGTACATCGTGACGTTCCTGCTGTTCTCGCTGGGGATCACCTACCTCGCGCTGCGGTTGGGGCGGCAGCTGACCGCCGTCCAGGACCAGCCGTGGCTGGTGCGCAAGCGGGTGGTGGCCCGGGGTGGGGCCGCCGTGCAGCCCGTGGCCGCGGAGGCCTGAGGCGCTCGGGGCGGATCGTGTACGCCGCACGGGGAGAGGCGGCCGTCGTTCTTGGACGATGCCCGCCTCTCCTTTTCCGTGTGCTCAGCGGACCGCGGTCACCAGGGTCGCCGTGAAGGGGAAGGTGGTCGTCGCGGCGGGGAGCTGGGCCCGGATCGTCTCGGCGGCCCGGGTGAGGGCCTCGTCGCCGCCGGTGTCGACGAGGGTCTGGCCCCAGGGGATCGAGGAGAGGTGGCCGGCGATGTAGTCGTCCAGTGGCGGGAGGTCGATGGCGAAGGTGAGGTCGCGGCGGGCCGTGGAGCGGAAGCCGGCGCTGTCGAGGGCTGCGGTCACACGGTCCGCGGCGTCGAAGGCGGCCCGGAAGCCCGCCGCGGCTTCCGGGCCGTCGTACTGCTCGAGTGCCCGGCACTGGGCCACGAAGTACGGGGAGTCGTCCAGCCGGGCCCAGAGCGTGGCGGCGAAGCGGCCTGTGGGCCGGGTGACCCGGGCCGTCTCCCGCAGGGCGGCGTCGAGGTCGGGGAAGAACTGGGCTCCCTGCTGGCAGAGGACGGCGTCGAAGGTCGCGTCGGGGTAGGGCAGGTCGTCGGCGGGGGCTGCGGTGAACTCGATGTCCGGGTAGAGGCGCGGGTGACACGCCTGGGCGATCTTGAGCATTGCCTCGTTGAGGTCCGCGCCGGCAACCCGGCCGGTGGGGCCGGCCTGTGCGGCGGCGGCGCGGGCCGCGAAGCCGGTGCCGCAGGCGAGGTCGAGGACGGAGGCGCCGGGGAAGAGGTCCACGGCGTCCACGAGTGCGGTGACGAAGGGCGCCATGAGGGGCGCGACGTAGTGTTCGTAGCGCTCGGGGGCGCTTCCCTTGAGGTGAAAGCCCGTTGCGTCTGCCATGCAGAGCTAGTAGCACCGGGGGGCGTGTTCGCCTAGGTGCCGCGCGCGGGGGAATGCGTGTTCGGCCGTTTTCCTGCGCGCCGTCGTCCCGTCGTCGGGCGTGGTCGTCCGGTCATCGGGTGCCGTCGTCCGGTGATGGGCGCGGTCGTCCGGTCATCGGTGCGTGGTCATTCCGCCGGTTTCGGCAGGACGAACTCGCACCAGACCGCTTTTCCGCCGCCCGGGGTGCGTCTGCTGCCCCAGTGGGTGGCGATGGTGGCGACGATCGCGATGCCGCGGCCGGACTCGTCCCCCGGTTCCGCGCGGCGGCGGCGCGGCAGGTGGTCGTCGCCGTCCGTGACCTCGATGATCAGTCGGCGGTCGGTGCGGCGCAGCCGGAGTCGCATGGGCGGGATGCCGTGCTGGAGCGAGTTGGCGACCAGTTCGCTGGTGGCGAGGACGCCCAGGTCGTGCAGGTCGGCGGGGAAGCGCCAGCTGGTGAGGACGCCCGAGGCGAAGGCACGCGCGCGCGGGGCCGCTTCGACTCCGCCGAGGAGCTCCAGGGCCGCGTTGCGGAACAGTTCTCCGTCGGGTCCGGTGCGGGCCGGATGCTGGAGGACGAGGACGGCGACGTCGTCGTCGTGGTCGGCGGTGACGCCGGCCGAGCGGACGAGGCGGTCGCAGACGACCTGGGGCGTGCCGGTGGCTCCGGCCAGGGCGCGCTCCAGGGCGGCGATGCCTTCGTCCAGGTCTTCGTTGCGGCGCTCCACCAGGCCGTCGGTGTAGAGGACGGCCGTGGAGCCGGGGCCGAGCGGGATCGTGCCGGAGGCGTGCATCCAGCCGCCGGTGCCGAGCGGCGGGCCGGTGGGCTCGTCGGCGCGCAGCACGGTGCCGTTGTCGTCGCGGACGAGGATGGGCAGGTGTCCCGCGGAGGCGTACACCAGCCGGCCCTCGTTGGGGTCGTGGATGGCGTACACGCAGGTGGCGATCTGGTTGGCGTCGATCTCCATGGCGAGGCCGTCGAGGAGCTGGAGCACCTCGTGCGGGGGCAGGTCGAGGCGCGCGTACGCCCGGACGGCCGTGCGGAGCTGGCCCATGACGGCGGCGGCGCGGACGCCCCGGCCCATGACGTCGCCGATGACGAGGGCGGTGCGGCCGCCGCCGAGGGTGATGACGTCGTACCAGTCGCCGCCGACCGCGGCTTCGGTGCCGCCGGGCTGGTAGGTGGCGGCGATGCGCAGGTCGTCGGGCTCTTCGAGCTCCTGTGGCAGGAGCGAGCGCTGGAGCGTGACGGCGGTCTCGCGCTGGCGGCGTTCGCTGGTCCTGAGGCGTTCGGCGGCCTCGGCGTGGTCGGTCACGTCGGTGGCGAAGATCAGGACCGCGCCTTCGCCGTTGTCCTCGGCGGCGGGGGTGCAGGTGAAGGTGTAGTGGCGGCCGTCGGGGGCCTTGCGCGACTTCAGGGTGCGGGGCTTGCCGCTGCGCAGGGCCTGGTCCAGCAGCGGCATGAGCCCGAGGTCGCGGAGTTCGGGCAGAGCATCGGCTGCCGGTTCGCCGCAGGGGCGCGCGCCGAAGGCCGCCGTGTAGGCGTCGTTGACGTAGGCGAGGCGGTGGCCGGGGCCGTGGACGAGGGCCACGAGGGCCGGGACGCGGTCGAGAACCTCACGCACCGGGAGTTCGTCGACGGCGGGCACAGGGGGCGTGCCGGTGAGCTGTTCGGCGCGGGCCGCGGGCACGGAGCCCTCGCCGCGCCGGTCCGTGGTGGTGACCGGGTGCTCGGCCCGCGCGGCGGCGCGGCGCTGTGTTCCGGGGAGCCGGGCGCTCCAGCGCGTGAAGTTCACGAATCCTTGCCTCGTGTCAGTCGTCGTCGGCCGGCTCCGGGCCCGGCCTGCTCCGGGGGCCGCGCGGCGGTGGCCGCACATTGTTGCAGCACCCGGGGTGTGGAGCTGGTGGGGACGGCCTGGTGGGTTCGGCGGGAGCCTGCGCCGGCCCGCCGGGGCTCTGGAAGGGGCGGTGAAGGGACTTGGAGGGGACGCGGAAGGGGGTCGGGGCGGTTCGGGAGCGGCTCGGGATGGGCTCGGGCGCTCGGGATCGGGCTATGAGCAGGGAGCAGTCTGACAGTGTGGCCGCCGTCCGGGCCGACATTCGTCAGACGTGGGGGCGGCCGGTGGAGTTCCTGTTTCGGTCAGGACTTTCGGTCAGGACGACCCCTTCGGGTCGTCGGAAGACTCCTCAGAAGGCTTTCCACCGGCAGCGAGTTCGAACTCCGCGCGAGGATGTTCGAGTGATCCGAGCGAGACGATCTCCCGTTTGAAGAGTCCGGAGAGGGTCCACTCGGCCAGCACCCGCATCTTGCGGTTGACGGTGGGCACGCGGCTGAGGTGGTACGCGCGGTGCATGAACCAGGCCGGGTAACCCTTGAGCTTGCGCCCGTAGACGTGGGCGACGCCCTGGTGGAGCCCCAGTGAGGCGACCGAGCCGACGTATTTGTGGGAGTACGTCTGCAGGGGTTCGCCGCGCAGGGAGCGCACGATGTTGTCGGCGAGGACCTTGGCCTGGCGGACGGCGTGCTGTGCGTTGGGTGCGGTCTCCCTGCCGGGCTCGTCGACGGTGACGTCGGGGACGGCCGCGGTGTCTCCGGCCGCCCACGCGTGCGGGACGCCGTCGACGGTCAGCTCGGGGGTGCATTTCAGCCGACCTCGTTCGGTGAGCGGGAGGTCGGTGGCGGCGAGGAGCGGGTGGGGTTTGACGCCGGCGGTCCACACGATCGTGCGGGTGGGGAAGCGGGCGCCGTCGCTGAGGACGGCGACGCGGTCGGCGCAGGAGTCCAGGCGGGTGTTCAGGCGTACGTCGATGTTGCGGCGGCGCAGTTCACTGACCGTGTAGCGGCCGAGGTCGGCGCCGACCTCGGGCAGGATGCGATCGGACGCCTCGACGAGGATCCACTTCATGTCCTCGGGCTGGACGTTGTGGTAATAGCGCGTGGTGTAGCGGGCCATGTCCTCCAGCTCGCCGAGGGCTTCCACGCCCGCGTAGCCGCCGCCGACGAAGACGAAGGTGAGGGCCGCGTCACGGATGGCGGGATCGCGGGTGGAGGAGGCGATGTCCATCTGTTCGATCACGTGGTTGCGCAGCCCGATGGCCTCTTCGACGGTCTTGAAGCCGATGGCGTGGTCGGCGAGCCCGGGGATGGGCAGGGTGCGGGAGACGGAGCCGGGCGCGAGGACGAGTTCGTCGTACGTCAGCTGCTGGGGGCCGGCGCCCTCTTCCTCGGTGGCGAGGGTGGTGAGGGTTGCGGTGCGTTTGGCGTGGTCGACGGCGGTGACCTCGCCGACCACGACCCGGCAGTGGGGCAGGACGCGACGCAGCGGCACGACGACGTGCCGGGGGGAGATGGACCCCGCGGCCGCCTCGGGGAGGAAGGGCTGGTAGGTCATGTACGGGTCGGGGGTGACGACCGTGATCTCGGCGTCGCCGCGGGCCAGTTCCTGTTTCAGCCTGCGCTGCAGCCGCAGGGCCGTGTACATCCCGACGTAGCCGCCGCCGACAACGAGAATGCGCGCACGTTCCTTCACCATCCCATGACGCACCCGGCGCTTGCGTTTGTCCACAGCCTCGACAATTTGTGTGACCGCGAGCCGGGTGGCCGAGGGGTTGGCCGAAACACCGGAGTGCGGGACAGAAGCGCAGGTCAGGTGGGGCGTATCGGAGCGCTGGAGGGGGCGCAATCGGGACGTATGCCGCTCGTACTCCGATCGGGGGTCGCTCCGTGCGGAACGTGCCCCTTCTGAATTGACTCTCTCTCAACTATGTTCGTCTGACGACGGGGTGTCAGGGGGAAGCGCTCTGCGGGTCCGCGACGGGCGGGCCCGTGGCGACCGTCCCCTGTGTTCCACGCCCCGGCTTTCGATGGCGGGGAAAGTCTCCGGGGGGAGACGTCATTACCGGGGGATTATTCATGCACATGCAGAGTTCGCATTGGTCGTCGACGGCGTCCACGTCGGCCCTCGCGCCCAGCGGCGCGGTCGGGGCGGCACTGGGCGGCGGACGCGGAGAGGGCGCGCGGACAGCGCCGCTGCGCGTGGATGCACAGCGCAACCTGGAACACGTACTGCGGGCGGCACGCGAGGTGTTCGGCGAGCTGGGCTACGGCGCGCCGATGGAGGACGTGGCGCGGCGCGCGCGGGTCGGCGTCGGCACGGTGTACCGGCGCTTCCCCAGCAAGGACGTGCTGGTCCGGCGGATAGCCGAGGAGGAGACCTCCCGGCTGACGGACCAGGCGCGCACGGCGCTCGGTCAGGAGGACGAGCCGTGGTCGGCGCTGTCGCGCTTCCTGCGGACGTCCGTGGCGTCAGGCGCCGGGCGGCTGCTGCCGCCGCAGGTGCTGCGGGTCGGCGTCGCGGAGGACGACGGGGAGAGCGTGCCGGTCGAGGCGGCCCGGGTGCCGCAGCAGCGGACCCAGCCGGGCTCCGGCGAGCTGCGGCTCGTCCCGGAGGACGGCCCGACGGCGACTGTCGACGACAACGGGGCGACGGCGCTGCTCGAGGTCGTGGGCCGGCTCGTGGAGCGGGCGCGGGAGGCGGGCGAACTGCGCGCCGACGTGTCGGTGTCGGACGTGCTGCTGGTCATCGCGACGGCGGCGCCCTCGCTGCCGGATCCGGCGCAGCAGGCGGCGGCCTCGGCGCGACTGCTGGACATCCTGCTGGAGGGTCTGCGCTCGCGGCCTTCCTGACTCGTGAGGGTGACGGTGGGCGGGGGTCCCGAGCGGCCCCCGCCCGCCGTGCACCACGGCCGGCGGACCGGGGCATGCGCATGCCGTCTACAACTCCCCTGCACAGCAGGGGAGTTGTCTCTGTCCCCTTGAGGGGGGAGACGCGGTGCCGGACTGCGACAGATCCCCACGGACGAGTGGACGGCCCGTCCGACGGGGTCCTGACCGAAAGCCAATATGGCACTCTGACCCGGTGGTCGGGACGGGTGGGGCAGGCGTCGGGAGTCTTCCGCGATGAGCGTTGACGGTCGGGACGAACAGGTGCCGAGCCAGGGCGGACGCGCGAGCGGCCGGGCGGGCGACCCCGCGGCGACCCCGCCCGACCACGCTTTCGAGGGCACGGTTCCGGCCCAGCGGGAGCGGCGGGCCGACGGCGGCGTCCTGCCGCCGCCGCGGGATCTGCCCCCCGCAGACACCGACCTGATCGGCCGGATGCGCTCGGGCGACGACACGGCCTACGAGGAGCTCTACCGGCGCCACGCCGACGCCGTGCGCCGCTACGCCCGTACCTGCTGCCGGGACGCGCACACCGCCGACGACCTCACCGCCGAGGTGTTCGCGCGCATGCTCCAGGCGGTGCGCGGCGGCTCCGGACCCGAGTACGCCGTCCGCGCCTACCTCCTCACCTCCGTACGGCGGGTGGCCGCCGGCTGGACGCGGTCGGCGAAGCGGGAACAGCTCGTGGACGACTTCGCGGTGTTCGCCGCCCGCTCCGCCCGCGCTTCGCAGATGTCCGACGACGACACGCTCGACCTGGGCGCCGACGTCCGCGCGATGCACGAGGCCGAGCAGTCCATGGCCATGCAGGCCTTCCGCTCCCTTCCCGAGCGCTGGCAGGCCGTGCTGTGGCACACCGAGGTCGAGGACGAGTCGCCGAGCGAGGTCGCCATGCTCTTCGGCCTCGACGCCAACGGCACCCGCGTGCTCGCCAGCCGTGCCCGCGAGGGCCTCAAGCAGGCCTACCTCCAGGCGCATGTCAGCGCCACGCTCACCAGCGACGAGGAGTGCGCCGGCTACGCCGACCAGCTCGGCACCTACGCCCGTCGCCGGCTGCGCACCCGCGCCGAACGGGGGCTGCGCAAGCACCTGGAGGAGTGCTCCAGGTGCCGGCTGGCGGCGCTGCAGATCGAGGAAGTGGCCGGCAGCATCCCCGCCGTGGTGCCTGTCGCGGTCATCGGGTGGTTCGGCGCGGCCGGCTACGCCAAGGCCCTCGCGCTCCTCGGCGGCGCCGGGGCGGGGGCGGCGGGCGCCGCGGCCGCCGGGGGCGGTTCCTCGGGCGGGGCGGGCGCCGGGGGCGGTGCGCCGGCCTCGGAGGCACTGGCCGCGCCCGTGAAGGCCGGCATCGCGGCGGGCGTGGTCGCGGTGGCGGCCGCCGCGGTGGCCCTCGCGCTCGTAGGCCACGACGCCCCCGCCCGGCAGCCCGAGGCACGGCCTGCGGCCTCCGCCCCCGCGCCGGTCGCGCAGCCCGAGCAGCCGACGCCCGCACCGACACGCGCGCGGCGGCCCGAGCCGCAACCGCCGGTGATCGTGCCGGCCGCCGCCCCTACGCCGACGGCCGCCTCCGAGGCGCCGGCCACCCCGGCCTCCCCGGCCCCCGCTGCCACGACCGGCCCGCCTCCCCCGACCGCCGCGGAGCCGACGCCCCCGCCCGCTCCGACACCCACCCGGACACCCCCGCCCGCCCCTCCGCCCGCCCCGGCCGTCTATCCGCTGGGCGAGCTGCCCTTCGACGTCGTCGGCGACGGGACCGGGCCCGAGATCCGGCTCCGCGGGAGCAGCTGGGTGTGGCAGCGGTCCGCGCTGTCCGTCGCTGACCAGCGGTACGCGGGCGGGGTGACCGTGCACGGCGGCTCCTCCGTCACCGTCGACCTCCACCGCGCGTGCACCGCGTACGACGCGCTGGTCGGCCTCGACGACCTGACGCTCAGACTCGGCGGGGTCGCCTTCTCCGTCTACGGCGACGGGAACCGGCTCTGGTCGTCCGGGACGGTCGGGGGCGGCGACCCGGCAGTCCCCGTCCATGTGGACCTCGCCGGCCGGACGACCGTGCGACTGGTCGTCGAACCGCGAGACGCCCTGGGCTCGGTGGCCCTCGCGGACTGGGCGGAGTCCCGGTTCACCTGCTCGTAGACGCCTGCGCGCCCTCGGTGTCACCGGCGTCCGCCGGGTCGGCGGAGGAGGCGTCGACGGAGTAGGTGTCGGCCGGGTCGGCGTACGGGGTGTCGGGCAGATCGGCGGACGGGACCGGGTGGTCGTGGACGGCCGCGGTGATCTCGTGCAGGGCGTCGTCGGACGTCATGTGGGACGCCCGGGCCCGCTCGGCCGCATGCCGCTCGGCGCCCAGGGCCTCACGGACGGCGGCCTCGGCGCCTTCGGCGCGGGCGTTCTGCGGCATGGGCCGCGGCTGGGGGTCGCGCAGACCGTCGGCGGCCGCGAGGAGCCGTGCGGCGCGCGGGAAGTCGCCGAGCCGGACCAGCAGGACCGCCGCGTCGTCCACGATCGACGACGTGACGGAGTCGGCGCACTGGTCGGCCATCGCCTGCCGCAGCGTGTCGGCGAGCATCGGCAGGGCGTGCCGAGGCCCGGCCTCGACGGCCGCGAGTTCCGCCTCGAGCATGCTCAGCGCCGCCGCGAACTGCGGTGGCGGTGTCCCCGCGCCCGCCGCCGCCCGGCCCTCGTCGCAGAGCGCTCGCGCGTGGACCGCGTCCTCCTCCACGTACAGCGCGATATGGGCGCGCAGCAGCAGGACGAAGGCACGGACGTCCGGCACGCCGTAGCGGTCGGCCGCGCTGCTCGCCTCGTCCAGGGTGGCCAGGGCGTCGTCCACGTCCCCCGAGCGGTAGGCGATCTCCGCGAGCCGGGCGATCAGGAACGGGGTCTCGGCGTACGCCCCGACCTCGTAGGCGAGCCGCAGCGCCTCGCGGTACTCCTGCTCGGCCTCAGCGAAACGGCAGCGCGCCATCTCCGCCTCGGCGGCCGCACCGCACACCTGGGCCCGCATCCAGCGGTCGCCGACGCGCAGGCTCAGCACGCGTACTTCCGCCAGGTCGTCGTCGACGCCGTGCAGCCCACCGGGAGAGTCGACGACCATGTGCGTGCGGAACATCAGGGCGCAGCCGAGCTCCCAGTCGCCGCCGTACAGCCGGCAGTTCTCGACCGCCTGGTCGAGGATTCCCCGGACGTCCACCGTGTCCCGCATCTGGAAGGCCGTGACCGGCCAGATGAGGCCGGGCATCCGCGCCGCCTGCGGGCCGCCGGGCTCGTAGCGGGCGCGCAGCCGGGCCAGGTACTCCGGGTAGCGCGGGTCCGTCGAGGTCTCGGTCGGCTCGGACTCGGACAGCAGGAACAGATGCAGCATCCGCAGGTTCGTCCGCTGCGCGGACCGGGAGCGGACGTCACCCCCGGCAGCACCCTCCGCGAGGGATTCGGCGTCGGGCTCGGCGTCGGGCTCGGCGTCGGGCTCGGCGAGGAAGATCCCGACGGGGTCGACAGAAGCCATCCGGGCCGCGAGGTCGGCGGGGAGGCCCGGGCCGACGGCACAGGCTTCAGTTTCCCGAGCGGCGGAGGTCTCCGTTCCCGGCGGCCGGAGGGAGTCCAGGACCACGCCGAGGCGCAGGGTCCGGTCGGTCCACTGCGCGCCCTCGTGCCGGTAGTTGCGCAGCCACCAGAACCAGCCCGCGGCCAGGCATACGGCGGCGGCCTCCTCCTCGTCGCCCGCCGTGAGCGAACGGTCGAGGCCCACGCGGATGTTGTCGAGCTCGGTCTCCAGACGGGCGATCCAGGAAAGCTGTTCGGCGGAACGGAGCAACGGGTCGGCACGCTCGACCAGCGCACGCACCCACGCGCGATGTCGTCGCTCCGTCGCCGCGCGGGACCGCGGCTGCTCGGCCGCGCGTTCCAGGGCGTACTCGTGGATCGTCTCCAGCATCCGGTAGCGCATGCCGTCGCCGGCCTGTCCGGCGTGCGGGGCGGCCACGACCAGGGACTTGTCCACGAGCGCTCCGACGAGCTCCGCCACCGGGCCGGTGCACACGGCCTCAGCGGCCTCCAGGTCCCAGCCGCCCGCGAACACGGACAGCTCGCGCAGCAGGGTGCGCTCGCGTTCGTCGAGCAGGTCCCAGGACCAGTCGACGACCGCCCTCAGGGTCTGTTGGCGGGGCAGGACCGTGCGGCTGCCGGAGGTGAGCAGCCGGAAGCGGTCGTCCAGGCGGTCGGCGATCTGCCGTGGGGTCAGCAACCGCAGGCGGGCGGCGGCCAGTTCGATGGCGAGCGGCAGACCGTCCAGCCGTCGGCAGATCTCCGCGATCGCCTCCTCGCTGCGCAGGGCGGTCGCCGCGTCCGGGCGGACGGCGGCCGCGCGCTCGGTGAAGAGGCGGTGCGCGTGGTCGGGGAGGAGGGGCTCGACCGGGCGGACCGCCTCGCCCGGCACTCCCAGGGGTTCGCGGCTGGTGGCGAGGATCGTGAGCCCGGGGCAGCGGGTGAGGAGGGTCTCGGCGAGGTCGGCGGCGGCGCCGATGACATGTTCGCAGTTGTCAAGGATCAGGAGATGGCTGCGCGGGGCGCAGTACTCGACGAGCAGGGCGACCGGGTCGTCCTGCGCGGGGGCCAGTTCGGTGGTCATCAGCACCGTCTCGCGCAGGCCGAGGGCGCTGACCACCGCGCCGGGCACCGCCTCCGGCCGGTCGAGCGGCGCCAGCTCGGCCAGCCACGCCTGCGGAAGCCCGGCGGCGGCTTCTTCGGCGAGACGGGTCTTTCCAGAGCCGCCCGGTCCGGTGAGCGTCACGAGACGGGCCCTGTGCAGATCGGAACGGATGGCGGCGATCTCGGGTTCCCGGCCCACGAAAGAGGTAAGCCGCGGACGGAGGTTGCCGGTGCGTTCGGGAAGCCCGGGTGGGAGCGGGGAATGGGGTCCGCGCGTCCGGCCTCCCCCGGCGCCGGACCCGGGGGCCCCCTCGGAACCCCCGGGAAGGAGGGACGCATGGGGCTGGGGGGAAGGCGCCGGTCCTGGACGGGAGACGGACCCCGGGCGGAGGGCGGACTCCGAGCGAAAAGCGGGCTCCCAGCGACGAGCCGGCTGCGGGCCATGGCCCTGCTCCGGACCTCGGCCGGGCTCTGGACCGCGGCCGGGCTCCGGACCGCGACCGGGCTCCGCGCCGCCGCTCCGCTTCGCGCCGTGGGCGGACTCCCGGTCGTCCAGGTTCAGGAGTCCGGCGTGCAGGGCGCGCAGCTGGGGGCCGGGGTCCGCGCCGAGGCCGTCTGCGAGGGTACGGCGGGCGGTCTCGTAGGCCGTGAGGGCGTCGGCGGCGCGGCCGGAGTCGCGCAGGGCCCGGATGAGGAGCGCGTGCAGCGCTTCGTCGTAGGGATGCGCGGCGGCCAGCTCCGTCAGGCGGGGCACGGCCTCCCGGGCGCGGCCGAGGAGCAGGTCCGCCTCGAGGCGGGCGCGGGACGCCTCCAGATGGAGGGCTTCCGGACGGGCGGCGGGCGTGCGGTCGGGCAGGTCGGCGAGCGCGCGTCCGCGCCACAGGGCGAGGGCGTCGTCGAGGGAGTCGGCGGCGGCGGAGGCGTCGCCCTGCCGCAGGGCTTCGACGCCCCGGCGGACCAGTCGCTCGAAGACGAAGAGGTCGACGTCGTCCTCCGTCGCGGCGAGCCGGTATCCGCCGGGTGCGGAGGTCACGGCGTCCTTGCCGACGGCGCGGCGAAGTCGGCCGATCAGGGCTTGGAGAGCGGCGGGGGCGTCCTGGGGCGGCGCCTCGGGCCAGACCTCGTCGATGAGGGTCTCCGGGGCGGTGAGACGGCCGGGGCGGAGGGCCAGGGCGGTGAGGAGGGCGCGCAGGCGTGCTCCGGGAACGGGTACGGCGACGCCCTGGTCGTCCTCGGTCTGGGTGACGCCCAGGATTCTGTACCGCACCGGGTCATTGTCGTCCGGGGCGAGGCGTGGGGCACGCGATTTCGCGACGCGAGGACAACGGCGGTCCGCGGCTCGCGGCTCCGCGCCCGGCGGCAACAGCTGGGGCTAGGGCAACGACGACGGCAATCGTCGTCCCCGACAGGACCCGCCCGTCAGCCTCCGAGGCGACCGCGCACCCTCCGGAAGAGACCGCCCGCCACCCCCCCAAGAAGACCGCGCACCCTCCGGAAGAGACCATCCGTCACCCCCCGGAGGAGACCGCCCGTCTCTGGGGAGCGATGCCCGCGGGCACGGCACGCGCGCGTGCCGGGGTGCCGGTCCAGCAGGTGCCCCGGCGGGAGAGCAGCCGGCGGAGCCAGATCTCCAGGGAGATCAGGTCGGCGAGGCCGTCCAGGGGAAGGGGCTCGCCCGCAGCCGCGGCGCGCAGGGCCCTGCGGACGACTCTCGCCTCGATCAGCCCCGCTTCCGCGAGCAGCGGGGCCTCGAAGAGGCTGAGGAGAGGGTCGATGGCCATGCGCAGGCCCGCCCGGGCGGCGGCGGACGCGGAGGCCTGCGAGGGGGCGCCCCAGCCGGGAGGCAGGTCGGTGACGCCCGCGCCCTTCAGGACGGTGCGCAGGATCGCGGCGCGCGCCCCGGGTTGCACGCGCAGGGTCTCGGGGAGCGCCCGGCAGGCGCGGACGACCTGGTTGTCGAGGAACGGCGCGTGCAGTCGCTGGGAGCGGATCTCCGCGGCCTGTTCCAGGACCCGCAGGTCCATGGCGTGCCGGGTGAGGGCCGCACGCGCGCGGTATTCGCCCGGGCGCTGGCCGGGTCCGCCGCCGGTGCGGTGCGCGGCACTCTGCAGGCGAACCGATACTTCAGCGAGCGCCTCGCCTGTCAGCCAGCGTGCGGCAGGGCCTGCTCCGCCCCACGTCAGGGCGGCCAGGGACGCCCCCAGGGCGCCTCCGGAGCCGTCGGCGCCGAACCTGCGGTGCAGAAGCCGTTCGGCGAGACCCTCCACGCCCGCGCGGTACGGCGTGCGGGCCAGCCGCCGGGCCGCGCCGTACACGCGCGCGGGGACGAGCACGGAGCCGTCGGCCTTGGTGAGCGCTGCCACGGGCCGCACGAGGTGCCGGCGTTTGCGGTCCATCAACAGGTCGGCCAGGCGGGCCGGGTGGGCGTCCAGGACCTGGCGGGCGCCGTAGCCCGTGAAGTGGTCCGCGCTGCCCGCCGCGAGCCGTGCGCGGTGCCGGGCGACCATGACCAGGCTGGGGCCCGGTTCGTCGGTCAGCGGACCGTCCATGTCGGCGTACGGCAGGGTCTCCTCGGCGCCCGCCGCCACGACGTGGTGCAGGCGGGGGCCGGCCGCGAGGGCGCCGGCCCGCTGCAGTTCGTCCTCGCCTCCGCCGACGGCCAGGTCGTTGAAGGTGACGGCCAGCAGCCGCTCGCCCGCGCCCGTGCCGTGGCCGAGCAGCGTGCCCGGCATGCCGGGCAGACCCGCCGCGAGGAGTGCCAGCGTGCCGGAGGCCGGTCCGCCGGAGAGGTCGGCGCCGATGCCGGGCATCGGCATCCCGCGCGCGGCACGCCGTTCGGCGGGGCCCATGCCGGGCACCGGGCCGGGGTCGATGTCGGGAACGTGCCGGGGCGCGGAAAGACGCGCGCGCACCGCTTCGACGAGGGCGTCGCGCACGGCGTCGACCGCGCTGTCGGGATCGGCCGGCGGCGCCGCCACGGCGAGGGAGGCCACCGGTTCGTATCCGGCGATCTCGCGCGCCCCGGCGCGCAGGATCAGCGCGTGCCCCGGGGGCACGCGTCGCACGCCGTCGTACGGAGTGGAGTCGTGCAGGGCCGCCGGCACGTCGGGAGCGGCGAGCAGGGCAGCCAGGTGGCCGAAGTCGAGGTTGGCCTCGACGAGATCGGCCAGCGGCAGCGCGGCCGTGGCGTACGCGGTGCCGCCCTCCCAGGGGGTGTGGAACACCGGGCGCGCGCCCGCCAGATCCCCGCAGACGGTGAGCCTGCGGCCGACCCGCACGACCGCCGTGTAGCTGCCCGGCCAGGCCGTCAGATGCCGAAGTGCCCCTCCGCGCGCGGCGGACAGCCCGATGCGCAGCTGCTCGTCGGTCGCACCGCACGTGCCGAGCACCGCGATCCGGTTCTGCGCGTCGGCCGACACCACCCGCACTTCGTCGGGGCGCCAGTCGCCGACCGCCCACAGCGGATCGGGGTCGCCCCACAGGAGATGGGAGCCCACCGGCTGCAACGTCTCGCCCTCGTAGCCGACTTGGGCCCCGTACGCCGCCGCGTCGGCGTCGTGCCGGCCGTCATAGCCGACGGACCCGCCCGACGCGCCCGCGGCGGTGCTGCTCCATCCCACCAACCACCGCATCGACGCCTCCACAGGCTGTGGACAACCGAGTGCACCGTAAGAACGGTTCACATGCTGCCACGAAGAACGCGCCGCGGACGGGGGCGACGCCGCTCGCGATCCGTGGAATGCGCCAGTGTGAAGACGTCGGCGCCGATGGGTGCGGTGATGTGCACCCTGGTGTCTGCGACGTGAATGCGCCCCCGGTACGCTCCCCCAGGACGCCGCGCGCGCCCTCGATTTCCGTGGTGAGAGGCGTTGTCCCGCACGGAACGCGGGGGCGATTTTCGGCCAAATACCGCGGGCGTGCCCGGCGTTGGAGGCCCTCGGCGCAGGCTCCCACAACGCTCCGTGCACGCGCGTGCCCTTGCAAACCCGCGCCGGCCCGGGAGACGGAAGGCGCCTCCCGGACCGCTCCGCCGCCCGCGGGGATGAAGGCGGCGGTGTCCCCCAGCCCACTGGATCCAGTACAGCGGGCCGACCCACGCACGACCCATGGAACCGCTCGCCCCATGGCCGGAGAAGAGCGCACGGCCGGGCGCACGGCCACACGGGCGGGAGCACGCCGCGACGGTCCGTACCTGCCCCCGCACTTCCGTACGGACCACAATCCCGCCAACCGGAAGAATGCCCCTTAACGCTTGGGATGCGGCGAACTACGCTGGGTTTACGAATGCCGCATGGTTATGCCAGCGCGGCAGCCGTCTGTGTCGAGGGGTGGCGCAATGTCCAGGGAGCAACGCGGGCCGAACGAAAAACTCGGCGCCGTTCTCGCCCTCGCGGGAATCAGCAACGCAGGACTCGCGCGACGCGTCAACGACCTTGGCGCCCAACGCGGGTTGACTCTTCGCTACGACAAGACGTCCGTGGCGCGCTGGGTGTCGAAGGGCATGGTGCCGCAGGGCGCCGCACCGCACCTCATCGCGGCCGCCATAGGGCAGAAGCTCGGCCGTCCGGTGCCGCTCCACGAGATCGGCCTGGCGGACGCGGATCCCGCTCCCGAGGTGGGCCTCGCCTTCCCCAGGGACGTCGGCCAGGCCGTGCGCTCGGCCACCGACCTCTACCGCCTCGATCTCGCGGGCCGCCGGGCCGGCTCGGGAGGCATCTGGCAGTCGCTGGCCGGATCGTTCGCAGTAAGCGCGTACGCAACGCCCGCCTCACGATGGCTGATAACCCCGGCCGACAGTTCGGTCGCCCGCGACGTACACCTGCTGGAAGGGTCCGGCGCACCGCTCAAAGTCGGCCACAGCGATGTGCAGAAGCTGCGGGAGGCCGCCGAGGACGCCAGACGCTGGGACTCCAAGTACGGCGGCGGCGACTGGCGTTCGTCGATGGTCCCGGAGTGCCTGCGGGTGGAGGCGGCGCCGCTGCTGCTCGGCTCGTACTCCGACGAGGTCGGCCGGGCGCTGTTCGGCGCGAGCGCCGAACTGACGCGGCTGGCGGGGTGGATGGCCTTCGACACCGGCCAGCAGGAGGCCGCGCAGCGGTACTACATCCAGGCGCTGCGGCTGGCCCGCGCGGCGGCCGACGTACCCCTCGGGGGTTACGTCCTGGCCTCCATGTCCCTCCAGGCTACGTACCGCGGTTTCGGCGACGAGGGCGTCGACCTCGCGCAGGCGGCTCTGGAGCGCAATCGGGGGCTGGCCACGGCTCGCACCATGAGCTTCTTCCGGCTGGTGGAGGCACGCGCCCACGCACGCGCGGGGGACGCGCATGCCGCGGGCGCGGCGCTGAAGGCGTCCGAGGGCTGGCTGGAGCGCTCCCGTGACGGCGACCACGATCCGTCCTGGCTGGGCTTCTACTCGTACGACCGGTTCGCCGCCGACGCCGCCGAGTGCTACCGCGACCTGAAGGCTCCGCGTCAGGTACGCAGATTCACCGAGCAGGCGCTGTCGCAGCCGACGGAGGAGTTCGTGCGCTCGCACGGGCTGCGGCTCGTCGTCTCGGCGGTCGCGGAACTGGAGTCGGGCAACCTGGACGCGGCCTGCGAGCAGGGCGTGCGCGCGGTGGAGGTGGCCGGCCGCATCTCGTCCGCCCGGACCACGGAGTACGTGAAGGACCTGCTGCACCGGCTGGAGCCCTATGGGGACGAGCCGCGGGTGGTGGAGCTGCGGGAGAGGGCGCGGCCGTTACTCATGACCCCCGCGTGAGCGTTCCGCGCGGAGCGGGGGTCCCTGATCGGCCGCATCCGGCCGTCGCTCCGGTTCTCACCGCTTTCCGCCCCTTTGCGGAGGCTGACGCTTCGGGGCCGGCCGCGCGGGTCACCACTCCGTGGAGGAGTGCCGTCCCGCGTCGGGTTTGAAGAGATTGTCAGTGGCGCAGTGCACTATCGAAGCCGGGAGGTGGTGCACGTGCCGAAGATCGCTTACGACTGTGACGTGCTCGTGGTGGGCGGCGGCATCGTGGGGCTGGCCACGGCGTATGCGATCACGCGGGCCGCGCCGGGCACACGGGTCACGGTGCTGGAGAAGGAGCCCGGGGTGGCCCGCCACCAGACCGGCCGCAACAGCGGGGTCATCCACAGCGGGATCTACTACCGGCCGGGCACCCTGAAGGCGCGGTACGCGGTGCGCGGCGCCGCCGAGATGACGAAGTTCTGCGCGGAGTACGGCATCGCCCACGCCGTCACCGGCAAGCTGATCGTCGCCACGGAGCGGTCCGAGCTGCCCCGGCTGCACGGGCTCGTCCAGCGCGGCCGGGAGAACGGTATTACCGTGCGGGAACTGGGCGCCGCCCAGATCGCGGAGTACGAGCCCGAGGTGCAGGGTCTCGCCGCCATACACGTGCGGACGACGGGCGTCTGCGACTACACGGCCGTCGCCCAGCAGCTGGGTGAGGCGTCCGGGGCGGAGATCCGGTACGGCGCGCGCGTGGTGCGGATCGACCGGCGGCCGGAGCGCGGAGTCGCCGTGCTCACCGCCCGGGGCGACGTCGTACGGGCCCGGGTGCTGGTGAACTGCGCAGGGCTTTACTGCGACGAGATCGCCCGGCTGACCGGCGACGAGCCGGAGGTGCGGATCGTCCCGTTCCGGGGCGAGTACTACGAGCTGGCGCGGCCGGAGCTGGTGCGCGGGCTGGTCTACCCGGTGCCCGATCCCGCCTTCCCGTTCCTCGGCGTGCATCTGACCAGGGGCATCGACGGAGGTGTGCACGTCGGCCCCAATGCGGTGCCGGCGCTGGCCCGGGAGGGATACGGCTGGGGCGTCGTGAATCCCCGGGAGGCCGTGGCGACGGCGGCGTGGCCCGGCGTGTGGCGGATGGGCCGCCGGCACTGGCGGTACGGCCTGGGCGAGCTGCGGCGGTCGGTCTCGAAGGGCGCCTTCGTGGACGCCGTGCGCAGAATGCTTCCCGCGGTGGAGGAGACCGACCTGGTGCCGACGGCGGCCGGCGTCCGCGCGCAGGCGGTCCTGCGCGACGGCGGCCTGGTGGACGACTTCCTGATCCGGGAGGGCCCCCGGACGGTCCACGTGCTGAACGCGCCCTCACCGGCGGCGACGGCTTCCCTGCCGATCGGCCGCGAGGTGGCCCGCAGAGCCTTGAGCGCACTGGCCGACGCGTGAGGCGGCCGCACGTCGTGCGGAACGCGGCCACCCGACCGGTCCGGAGGGACGGCACCGGCCCCGGAGGGACCAGACGCGGAGGGACCGGACAGAGAGGGACCGGACGCGGGGGGACCGGACAGAGAGGGACCGGACGCGGGGGGACCGGACAGGGAAGGACCGGACAGGGAAGGACGGCACCGGTCCCCGAGTGACGGGGCACGGAGGGACCGGACACGGACCGGGAGGGACCGGGCCGGGGAGCACGTGGGCTCCGTGCGTTCGCGCAGGCCCCGTAAAATCGACCCCACTGTGTCTGATTCCGTGAGTGTTCCCGATGTCCCCCCGTCCTCTCCGCGTGGTGAGCACCACCCGGGGGAGCCCGTTCGGCATACCCGCGCCAAGGGGGAGCCGCGGTTCCCCGACGGGCCGCGGGCCGATCCCGCCGGTTCTCACTTCGAGCGGCGGATCCGCAGCTTCCAGCCCCGGCGCAGCCGGGTGACGGCCGGGCAGGCGGACGCGCTGCAGCGGCTGTGGGCGAAGTGGGGGCTGGACATCGACGGCCGTCCGGTGGACCTCGCCGAGCTGTTCGGCGCGGGAGACCGCCCCGTCGTGGTGGAGATCGGTTTCGGCATGGGCGAGGCGACCGCGCAGATGGCCGCCGCCGACCCCGGCACCGACATCCTCGCGGTGGATGTGCACACGCCCGGCCAGGGCAACCTGCTCAGCCTCGCCGACCGCAACGCGCTGACCAACGTCCGGGTCGCCAACGGCGACGCGATCATTTTGCTGCGCGAGATGCTGCCGCCGGACTCGCTCGACGGGCTGCGCGTCTACTTCCCCGACCCCTGGCCCAAGAAGCGCCACCACAAGCGGCGGCTGATCCAGCCCGAGTTCCTCGACCTTGCGGCGACACGGCTGAAGCCGGGCGCGCTCGTGCACTGCGCGACCGACTGGGAGCCGTACGCGGAGCAGATGCTCGAGGTGCTGACCGCGCACCCCGACTTCGAGAACACCCGGGCCGACGGCGGGTTCGCGCCGCGCCCCGACTTCCGGCCGCTGACCCGTTTCGAGGGCCAGGGGCTGGACAAGGGTCACGTGGTGAACGATCTGCTCTTCCGGCGCGTACAGGATCGCGTCCAGCCCGGGGATCACTGACCGAACAATTCCCTCCACCACAGTCCCCTCCCTCGTTAGGGTCGATGCCGTGGCCATCAGTTCCCCGTTTCCGCCCAGTCCACCGCAGCCGCCGCATCCCGGCGGCGGGCCCGAGGGCGGTGTGCTCCGGCACGCTCACTGGTGGCAGCACAGGTGGGTCCGGTACGGCGCACTGATCACCCTGCTCGCCCTGTCCGGGCTGGTCATCCTCGCCCTGGTCCGCGAACAGACCGGCACCGAGGGTCTCCTCGTGGGGCTGGGGCTCGCCGTGCTGCCCGTGCCGCTGCTCGTCGCCGCCTTCCGGTGGCTCGACCGGGTCGAGCCCGGCCCGTGGCGGAACCTGCTCTTCGCCTTCGCCTGGGGCGCGTGCGCGGCGGCGCTGATAGCCATCATCGCCAACAGTTTCGCGACCAGATGGATAGCCACCGCGACCGCGGACCCGTCCGGCGCCGACACCCTCGGCGCGACCGTCATAGCGCCGGTCGTCGAGGAGTCCGCCAAGGCCGCGGCCGTCCTGCTCGTCTTCCTCTTCCGCCGGCGGGACTTCACCGGCATCGTCGACGGCGTGGTGATAGCCGGGATCACCGCCACCGGCTTCGCCTTCACCGAGAACATCCTCTACCTCGGCACCGCCTTCGGAACCGACCAGCTCACGGGCGACAGCGGCATCGCCTCCGTCACCGCCGCGACCTTCTTCGTGCGCGTCGTCATGTCGCCGTTCGCGCACCCCCTGTTCACCGTCCTGACCGGCATCGGCTTCGGCTTCGCCGCGCTCTCCGGGGAGCGTCAGCACACGCGGCGTGTGCTCCTTCCGCTGTGCGGGCTGCTCCTCGCGATGGGCATGCACGCCCTGTGGAACGGCTCCTCGTCCTTCGGCGAGCTCGGGTTCCTCGCGGTGTACGCGGCGATCATGGTGCCCGCGTTCGGACTGCTGACCTGGCTGGTGGTGTGGACACGCCAGCGCGAGCTGCGCACGGTGCGCGAGGAACTGCCCGCCTACGCGGCCGCCGGCTGGCTCACCCCGGCCGAGCCGTTCGCACTCGGCTCGATGCGGGCCCGGCGGCTGGCCCGGGTGTACGCCGGGCGTCACCTCGGCAGGCCGGCGGCTCGCGCGGTGGCCCAGTACGAGGCGTACGCGACATCCCTCGCGTTCCTGCGTCACCGCGGCCGGCAGGGGCGGGCCGGGGCCGATTTCCTGGTCCGCGAACGGGAGTTGCTGAACGAGCTGTGGCGGCGGAAGGACGTCGCCCGCCCCGCCCTGGACCACGCGGCCCGCATGACGGCCCCTCCGGTACGGATGCCCCCGCCGCCCTGGCCGGCGTACGGGGCCTACGGGTACGGCCAGGGCCAGGGCCTGGGCCCGGGGTACGGCCCACCGGGGCAGGCGTACGGCCCGACGCAGGGATACGGGCAGGGCGGCCCGGCGTACGGGCCGGGCCCGGCGTACGGGCAAGGCCCGGCGTACGGGCAAGGCCCGGCGTACAGCCAGAGCCCGGCGTACGGCGGCCGGCCGCACTCCCCCGGAAACGACCACAGGAACGGCCACACGCCCGGGTACGGATACGGGCACGGTCAAGAGCCCGGATACGGGTACGGCTACGGATATCCACCGGGCCCCCACCCCGCGGCCAACCCTCACCAGTAGAGCCGCCCAGCGTCACGCACCAGCGGCCGGCCACCTCACGCTGATCGGACAGCCCGGGCACGCCGAACCCGTCACGAATCAGAACGACAGGCCGGACGCGCCGAACCCGTCTGGAGTCAGCACGACAGGCCGGACGCGCCGATCAGTTCATGCCGACGCCTGGGTCAGGCGGGTGACCTCCGCCTCCGTCAGTTCCAGGTCCGCCACCGCCAGCAGCGCCGGGAGCTGCTCGACCGTGCGGGCGGAGGCGATCGGCGCGGCCACCGTCGGCTGCGCGGCGAGCCACGCCAGGGCGACCGTGGCCACCTGGGCGTCGTGGGCGCCGGCGATCTCGTCCAGCACGGCGAGGACGCTGCGGCCCCGAGCCGTGTCGAGGTGCTTGGCGGCGCTGCCCGCGCGGGCGCTCTCGACCGTGGTGCCGGGCCGGTACTTGCCGGTGAGGAAGCCGGAGGCCAGCGCGAAGTACGGGACGGCGGCGAGGCCGAAGCGGGCGGCGAGATCCTGGAGGCCGCCCTCGTAGGTGTCGCGCGAGACCAGGTTGTAGTGGGGCTGGAGGGCGACGTACCGGGCGAGTCCCTCGCGGTCGGAGAACTCCAGGGACTCCCGGAGGCGTTCGGGCGAGATGTTGGAGGCGGCGATGTGCCGCACCTTGCCCGCCTTCACCAGCTCGTCGAGCGCGCCGACGATCTCTTCGACGGGCACCTCGGTCTTGTCGAAGTGCGTGTAGTAGAGGTCGATGTGGTCGGTGCCGAGGCGGCGCAGGGAGGCGTCGGCGGCGGCCTTGATGTTGTCGGCGGACAGACCGGGGAAGTCGGGGTGCTGGCTGACCTTGGTGGCGATCACGACGTCGTCGCGGTTGCCGCGGGCCTTCAGCCACTTGCCGATGACGGTCTCGGACTCACCGCCGCTGTTGCCCTCGACCCACGCGGAGTAGGAGTCGGCGGTGTCGACGAAGTTGCCGCCCGCGGCCGTGTAGGCGTCGAGGACGGCGAAGGAGGCCGCCTCGTCCGCGGTCCAGCCGAAGACGTTGCCGCCGAGGGCGAGCGGGAAGACCTTGAGGTCGGAGGAGCCGATGGTGCGTAGGGAAGTCATGCTTCGTCTCAACGGACGCGGCAGGCACGCCATTCCTCGCGTGACACGAAGAACAGATGAACAAGCGGCAGCCCTGACGTCGGGGGTGGCCGTCAGGGCTGCCGTTGCTCGATGGTCCTCAGAGCTCCTCGAGAGACGACTCAGGCCTCCTCGAGGCACGGCTCAGGGGTTGAGGCCCTTGCTGCGCAGCCAGGCCGCCGGGTCGATGCCCTCGGCGTTGCCGTTCGCGTGGACCTCGAGGTGCAGGTGCGCCCCGGTGACGTTCCCGGTGGCGCCCACGCGGCCGATCACGTCACCGGTGGCGACCTTCTGGCCGACGCTGACGCTGATCGACGACTGGTGGCAGAACCAGAGTTCGGTGCCGTCGTCCAGGGTCAGGATGGTGCGGTAGCCGTAGGCGCCGGCCCAGCCCGCCTCGGTGACGGTGCCGCTGTGGACGGCCTTGATGAGCGTGCCGGTGGGCGCGGCGAAGTCGAGTCCGGTGTGGTAGCCGGAGGACCACAGGGAGCCGGCCTGGCCGAACGTCGAGGTGATGGTGTACGAGGAGGTCGGCAGCGTGTACTGCTTGGCCAGCTCGGCCAGGCGCGCGGCCTCGACCTTGGCGGCGGCCTCCTCGGCGGCCTTCTTCTTCGCGGCGGCGGCCTTGGCCTCCGCCTCCTTCTCGGCCTTGACGACGGCGTCGGCCTTCGCCTTGGCGGCCGCGGCGGCGGCCTTGACCTCGACCTGGGTCTTCTGCGACTCGGCCTGGGCCATGATGCGGCTGCGCAGGGCCTCGCCGGCGTCGGCGACGCTCTGGTCGGCGTCGGCGTCGGCGTCGGCGTCGGCATCGACGGCGGCCTCGGAGCCGAAGCTCGCCAGAGCGGACGCGGCTTCCGGGGCGGGCTTGTCGTCGGAGATCAGCGAGCCCACGCCCGGCAGGTCCGGCATGGAGATGGAGACCGGGGCCTTGCCGGTGTTGGCGCTGGCCATCCCGCCCGCGCTCACGGCGGCTATGACGCCGACGCCGAGGACGGTGGAGCTGCGGGCGAATCCGCCGCCGCGCTGCTTGGCGACGCGGTGCTTGCCGCGTACCGGGCGAATGGACTCCGCGGTGGGGTTCCACTCCTCCCAGGGGCCCTCGTCGGTGCGGTAGCCGCCGTAGCCGAAGGTGTCGGTGGGGGACTGGACCGGCGCGTACGGGGCCTCGGGGGCCGGCGGGTTGGACGCCACGCGGGCGCACTCCTTTCCTTCCGTCGCCTACCGGGTTAGCTGACGGGTTCGGAGTCGGAAGGTCTCCTACGCGCGTATACCGGCCGTGGACTCTGCGAGTTCACGGAGGCTTCCGCGTGATTCACCCCAAGGTGGTGGTTCCCCGGTTCCCTTGCGGGATTCGGCGCGTGCGCACGGAGCCGACTCTGGTGTCGGCTGGGACGGCCGCGCTGCGTTATCGAACGTTAATAGACCCGGGGGTGCGTTTCCAAGCCGTTCTGCTTGATCAACAACATTTCTGGCCTGGACTTTCTGGCCAGCAGCGGTGAAAAACGGGCGAGTTGACCCTCGTTCAGGATGCCCCACCCGTCACACGCGTAGACACGGCGACTCGGGGCCGGCGCACAGGGCGGCCGCGCGCGCACGCAGCGTCACAAAAGCGCGAGGACGCGAGGGAAGTGAGGAAGCGGGGGCGAGGACGCGCCACGGGGCGAACGCACCGAGGGCCGGAACCCTTTCGGATTCCGGCCCTCGGCCTTCAGTAGCGGGGACAGGATTTGAACCTGCGACCTCTGGGTTATGAGCCCAGCGAGCTACCGAGCTGCTCCACCCCGCGTCGTTGTGACTCCAGTGTACGTCATCCGGGGGACGCCCAGAACCAGGCTTTGTCGCGCCCCCGCCGCGACTCCCGCCCGGGCTCCCGGCCCGGGCTCCCGCCGCGGCCTCACACCAGGTGCCGGTTCGGGGCCTTCGCCCGCTCCTCGTACTCCGGCAGCACGAGGACGTCGACGCCCGCGGCGGCCAGCAGGCCGGTCCCGTCCGCCGCCGTCACGAAGGTGTCCGGCTCGCGCCACGCCGTGACCACCCTGCGCACGCCGGCGTCCAGGATGAGGCGGGCGCACGGGGCGGGGCGGGAGGAGCGGCGGGCGCAGGGCTCGAGGCTGCTGTAGACGGTGGCGGCGGCCAGCCGGGGGTCGGCTGGGCCGAGCTTCGCGAGCGCCGCCTCCTCGGCGTGCACGACCGGGTCGCCGCCCTCGCGGGAGTGCCCGCGGGCCAGCTCCGTCCCGTCGGCGGCCACGATCACCGCGCCGACGCTGAACGCCGTGTCCGAGGGCGGGCACTGGGCGGCCAGCTCGCAGGCGAGGGCCAGCCAGTGCCGGTCGGCAGCGGCGGCGAGCGGTCCGGCGCCCGGGGCGGTGGGCTCGTAGCGGTGCAGGACGACGTCCTCGATGCGCCGTGTCTCCACCAGCCGCAGCCGTCCGCCCTGGTAGGCGCCCGGCCCGAAGAGGCGGGGCGCGTCCGGGTCGCCCACGAACAGCGGGGCGAGGACGAGCTGGAGTTCGTCGGCGAGGCCCTGCTGGAGCAGCTGGGTGTGGACGGTTCCGCCGCCCTCGACCATGAGACGCCGGACGCCGAGCTCGTCGTGGAGGTGGGTGAGAAGGCGGCGCCAGTCCAGTTCGGGGCCGAGCGGGACGACGTGTGCGGCGATGCCGAGCGCGCGGGCCCGTTCGGCGCCCTTCTCGGTCGTGTACACGACCTTCTCGCCGCCCGTGTGCCAGAAGTTCGCCGCCGGGTCGAGGTCGCCGGAGCCGCTGACGGTGACCTTGAGCGGGTAGGCCGGCCGGCCGACGGCGACCCGGGCGGCGCGGCGCTCGGGGGAGTTCACCAGGAGCCGGGGGTTGTCGGCGCGGATGGTGCCGGCGCCGATGAGGATGGCGTCCACGGAAGCCCGTACCGCGTCGACGCGGTCGAAGTCGGCGGGGCTGGAGAGCAGCAGGCGTTCGGGCGTGGTGTCGTCCAGGAAGCCGTCGAGGGAGACGGCGGCGGACAGCAGGACGTACGGGTACGGCATCGACGTGCTCCCGGGCTCGGTCCGACGGCGGTCTTGGTGCGGGACGTCTTGGTTCAAGTTTGAAACAACCTACACTGGGTGCATGACGACTCGCTGGCTCACCCCCGAGGAGCAGCGCGCCTGGCGCGCCTACGTTGCCGGCTACCTCCTGCTGGAGGACGCGATCGACCGGCAGCTCCAGCAGGAGGCCGGCATGCCCCACCTGTACTACTCCATCCTCGCCAACCTCTCGGAGATCCCGGAGCGACGACTGCGGATGACCGAGCTCGCGGAGCAGCTGAAGATCACCCGTAGCAGGCTGACCTATGCGGTGTCCCGGCTGGAGAAGGACGGGCTGGTGCGGCGCGAGGACTGCCGCTGGGACAAGCGCGGCACCGTCGCGGTCCTGACGGACGAGGGCATGGCGATCCTGCAGAACCTCGCACCCGGCCATGTCGAGACGGTCCGCGCCGGCCTGTTCGACCGGCTCACCCCCGAGCAGGTGGGCCAGCTCGAGGAGATCTTCACGCAGGTCGTCCGGGGTTTCCAGGAGGACGCGGGCGGCGAGGCCGGACCCGAGGAGCTCCCGTGGCGGCGGCGTTCGTCGCCCTGCTCCGGAACGCCGGGGACCCCGGGGGCCTCCGGGGTCTCGTGAGCCGCACCACAAACCAGTTGCTTCAAATTTAAAGCATGGGGTAGGGTCTCGTTTCGTCGGAGTTGCTTCAAATCTGAAGCAACACCCGGCCCAGTGTCACCCTGTCAACGCCCTCCGGACCCGGGAGCCCCTCATGCCCGACACCCCCGCCGCCACCCAGCGCGCCCGCGTCCGGGTACCGCTCCGCTTCCACGACGGCTACTCCGTCGACGCCGAACTGGTCACCTTCCACGGCCTCGTCGACGGCCAGGAGCACGTCGCCGTCGTCCTCGGCGAGCCGGCCCCGGGCTCGGTCCCGCTGGTCCGGCTGCACTCCGAGTGCCTGACCGGCGACGCCTTCGGCTCCGCCCGCTGCGACTGCGGCCCCCAGCTGCGCGAGGCGGTCGAGCGGATAGCGGCGACGGGCGGCGCCCTGCTCTACCTCCGCCAGGAGGGCCGCGGCATCGGCCTCTACAACAAGCTCGACGCGTACGCCCTCCAGGACCAGGGCCTCGACACCTACGAGGCGAACGCCGCGCTCGGCCTGCCCGAGGACGACCGTGACTACACGTCGGCCGCCCAGATGCTGCGCGCCCTCGGCATCACGAGTCTGGACCTGCTGTCCAACAACCCCGACAAGGCAGAGCAGTTGCGCGATCTGGGCATCGACGTCCACGACCGCGTGCCGACCGGCGTCTTCACCACCCCGCACAACGTCCGCTACCTGCGCGCGAAGGTCCTGCAGACCCAGCACACGCTGCCGCTGGCCTCCCTCACCGGCCTCAGCGCGGTCTGACGCCTTCGGCCTCCGGTACGGGCAGGCGCATGCCCCGGGACTCCGCGACGCGCAGGGCGTCTCTCAGGCACTCGGCGAGCCGGAGACCGGCGTAACGCACCTCGGTGTACGGCGACGCGGGGTCGTCCAGCAGCGGGCGGGCGAGGCCGAGCACATCCTCGGCCGTGGCGAGCTGCTGGGCCTCCAGCTCGTCGGCGAGACGGGAGAGGCGGCTGCCCTGGTCGTCGGTCACCAGGTAGCAGGGTTTCCCTTCGGGGGACGGCCAGGGCAGCAGCCGGGGGGACGAGGAGAAGGCCGGCTTCGTCACGCGGCCGCCTCCTGCGCGCCGATCAGGTGCCCGTCCAGGTCGATCCCGAAGTCTGCGGCCAGGACGAGGGCGAGGCGACGACGCTGCCGGAGCGCGGCTTCCCGGTCGTGCGCGGCGAGATAGGGGCGCACGAGCACGGAGTCGGCGCCGTCGAGAGAGCCGACGAGACCGTACGGGGAACGGTGCAGGGGGAGGCGCGGAGCCACGGGGGCGGGGTCATGCCGTACGGCGGTGAAGTGCAGGCAGAGCCTGGCCCGCTGACGATGCGTGCGACGCCGTTTCCCGGTGCCGGGCGCGAGAAGAAGACGCATCCATTCGAGGGTGCGACGGATAAGGTCGTGCATGTCGACGCTCCTTTGCGGCGTTGGCCACGCCCCGGGAGGTCTAGCCACCTCGCCGGGGTCTTTCCGTTTTCGAAGCTACACCGGTCTATAGCCCTCTACATACAAGTAGAGAGGGATCCACACGATCGTGCACATCATTACCGCTCTACGTTGGACAAATGAGCGATACAGAAGAGTCGGACGCCACCCTGGACCCGATGAGCGCGCGGCCTCTCTACGTGCAGCTGGCCGACGTCATCGCCAAGAAGATCGCCGCTGGGGAGCTGGCTCCGGACAGACCGATCCCCTCGGAGAACCACCTCGCCGACGAGTACGGCGTGGCGCGGCTCACTGCACGGAGGGCCGCACAGGAACTCCGCGAGCGCGGACTGATCGTCACGGTGCGCGGCAAGGGATCCTTCGTCGTCGAACAGCCGCCCGGCGACGCACCCCAGGAGAGCGACCCGGACGCCTGACGAACGAAGCGGCGCCCGGGCCTGCCCCCGCGCACTCAGTCGGCCGTCACTGAAGTCGAGCCCGGAGAAGACGGGCCGTCCGGTCTGCCTGGTCGGCCGTCACCCACTCCGCCTCGGGCCGCCGGAGCAGCTCGAAGACGCCGGGCCCACGATGCTCCGGCGGCAGATCCGTCATGCGCGGAACGATGTGGAAGTGCACGTGCGCGAAGCCCTCGGCTTCGGCGAATTGGACGACGTAGGTCTTGGCGCAACCCGTCAGGCTGCGGAGCGCCCGGGAGAGCTTGACCTGCCACGTCCCCAGGGTGGACGCCTCGGCGTCGGTGAGGTCGTGGACTGCGGCGACGTGGCGTCGGGGAAGCAGCACCAGCCAGCCGGGGACCGCCGTGTTGAAGGAGTGGGCCACCCGCCAGTGCTGGTCGTGCACGACGCACTCGCGTGGCGGAAGGTCGTCGAACTGCTCTTCCTTGCTGCAGGTGAAGCAGTCGGGAGTCGTCATGAACCGAGATCGTAGAACAGCGGCGCCCGGGTCGGCCGAAGCCGATCCGGGCGCCGCTCGGCAGGTCAGAGGGGGTGACCCCTCCCCCGCACCGGTAGGCCCTGTGGGACTCGAACCCACAACCAATGGATTAAAAGTCCACTGCTCTGCCAATTGAGCTAAGGGCCCCGGTGATGTTGCCTCCCCGAGCATAGCGGGACGCGGCCGGGTCTCCGATCGGGTATCGGGGACACGGCCGCGTCGAAGGACGGGAACCGACCGGGATCGGTCACGGGTTGGGCGGTTTGCCGGGTGTGCTCGCCCGTGCCGCCTCTCTGGCGAGGGTCTTCTCGTGCTCGGGGTTGAGGAACCAGTCGCGCGCCGAGAGCTGCCACCACCCGCCCGCGAAGCCCAGGACCGCGAGGACGGCGATCGGGGCGTAGTTGAACGTCTCCCAGGTGACCGGGGAGAGCTGGGGCAGCATGAACAGGACGGTGATGACGGCCACCCACGCGACCGCCACCACGCCGATCGCCTTCGACCAGCGGCCCAGGTGCCACGGCCCCCGCGCGAAGGCGTCGCCCTTGCGGATGCGCAGCAGCGTCGGGATGACGTACGCGATGTAGAGGCCGATGACGGCGATGGAGGTCACGGCCGCGTACGCGGTCACGTTGATCAGGTAGGGCAGGCCCAGCACCAGCGCGCCGCCGGCCGCCAGCCAGACCGCCGCGACGGGCGTGCGGGTGCGCGGGCTGACCGTGTGCCAGATGTGCGAGAAGGGCAGCGCCCCGTCGCGCGAGAAGGCGTAGATCATGCGGCTGTTGGCGGTCACCGACGCCATCCCGCAGAACAGCTGGGCGCCGATGACGACGAGCAGCAGCAGCTTGCCGGCGGTCGCGCCGAGCGCGTCCAGCAGGATCTGGGCGGGCGGCGCGCCGGTCGGCGAGGCGAGGGCGGCGTCGTAGGACTGGATGGCGTAAGTGAAGCCGAGCAGCAGGACGAAGCCGGCGATCCACGAGGTCCAGATGGACTGCACGATGCCCTTGGGTCCGGCCGTCGACGCGTCGTGCGTCTCCTCCGTCATGTGGGCGGAGGCGTCGTAGCCGGTGAAGGTGTACTGGGCCATCAGCAGGCCGAGCAGGACGACGTACACCCCGCTGCCCCAGCCCGTGTTGTTGACGAACTCGCCGAACACGAAGGACGTCGACTGGTGCTTGTCGGGGACGAAGGCCAGCGCGCCCACGATGACGCCCACGCCGAGCACGTGCCACCACACGCTCACGCTGTTGAGGAGGGCGACGATGCGGACCCCGAAGGTGTTCAGCAGGCCGTGCAGCAGCAGGATGCCGGCGAAGAGCAGGACCGTCCGGCCGGGCGTCACCTCGAAGTCGAACTGGAGGTTCAGGTACGCGCCGAGGAAGGACGCGGCCCCGAAGTCGATGCCGGCGGTCACCGCGACCTGCCCGAGCACGTTGAACCAGCCCGTGAACCAGGCCCAGGCCGCGGCCGAGCGCGGGGGCGCCAGCCGGTGCGCCCAGAAGTACAGGCCGGCCGACGTCGGGTACGCCGAGCAGATCTCGGCCATCGACAGGCCCACGAACAGCGTCATGAGGCCGACGACCACCCAGCCCCAGGTGATCACCGCCGGGCCGCCGGTGTTCATGCCGAACAGGTACAGCGTCAGGCAGCCCGACAGGACCGAGATGATCGTGAAGGAGACCGCGTAATTGGAGAACGCCGACATGCGGCGGGCGAGAACCTGGGTGTAGCCGAGCTGGGCAAGCCGCTCTTCGTCCGAGAGGTTCCCGGGAGAGCTGCCGCCCACTGCGCCGTCATCTGTCATGCCCCCAGCAATTCCCACGCCGGGGGCGTGACACACGTCACGACTTGGCCAGAAAATGCCCTTGCAGACCTGCCGTGCCGGCGCCGATCTTCACGCGGGTGGTGCAGGAGCCCCGGCCGTCGCCGGGAATCCGGTACAGCCCGCCGGCCGTGTCCCGCGCGACCAGGTGGCGTGGTGGGTGCAGGCGGCCGAACCTCGCTCTCGCGACATGCGAAAACGCCGTGGCCCCCACCGGTCGGTCGGTGGGGGCCACGGCGTTCACGCGGGTGCGCCGGCGTCAGCGGGTGCGTCAGCCGTTGCGCTTCCAGCGGGGCTTGTCGTCGCGACGGCCGGCGCCGGGCGCGGTGCCGCGGTGGTCGTCACGACGGCCGTACGGACGCTCGTGGCCACCGGAGCGGAAGCCCGGACGGTCGCCCTGACGGTCCCGGTTGAACGGACGGTCGCTGCCACGGTGGGTGGAGGGGCGCTCGTCACGACGGTCACGGTTGAAGCCGCCGGACTGACGGTCGTCGCGGCCGAAGCCACCGGAGGGGCGCTCGTCACGACGGTCACGGTTGAAGCCGCCCGAGGGACGGTCGTCACGGCGGAAGCCACCGGAGGGGCGCTCGTCACGACGGTCGTCACGGCGGAAACCGCCCGAGGGACGGTCGTCACGGCGCTCGAAGGAACGGCCGCCACGGTCGTCACGGTTGAAGCCGCCACGGTCGCCGCGGTTGTTGTCACGGTCACGGTCGCGGTTGAAGCCACCGCGGTCGTCACGACGCTCGAAGGAACGGCCGCCGCGGTCGTCGCGACGGTCGTCACGGCGCTCGAAGGAACGGCCGCCACGGTCGTCACGGTTGAAGCCACCGCGGTCGCCGCGGTTGAAACCGCCACGGTCGTGGTCGCGACGCTCGAAGGAACGGCCGCCACGGTCGTCGCGACGGTCGTCACGGCGCTCGTAGTTGCCCCGCTCGTCACGGCGCTGCCGCGGCTCGTACGCGGGACGCTCCGCGGGCTGCTCGGCGACCGCGGCCACCGCGGCCTCGGCCGGCGCCTCCACCACGGCGTCCTGCTCGACGACCGCCTCGGCGGCCGCGACGACGGCCGCCTCCGGGTCCTCGCCACGCTCACGCGCCACGCGGGCCACCAGACGGTCGGCCTCCTCGCGCAGCTCGGCAGCCCGGCGCTGCGCACGCTCCAGCTCCCTGGTGAGCTCGGAGACCTCACGCTCGGCCTGCTGCGCCGCGTTGCCCGCGGACTCGGCCTGGACCTCCGTCATCGAGCGGGCGCCGGTGATCTCGGCGACCGCCGGGTCGAAGGCGGCGCCGCCCTGGATGATGTGACGCCCGGCGTCGACGCCCGCGTCCTCCATCAGGCGGAAGATCTGACGGCGCTGGTGCGGCAGCGAGAGCGAGACGACCGTGCCGGTGCGGCCGGCGCGCGCCGTGCGGCCGGCGCGGTGCAGGTAGTCCTTGTGGTCGCCGGCCGGGTCCACGTTCAGGACCAGGTCGATGCCGTCCACGTGGATGCCGCGGGCGGCGACGTCGGTCGCGACGAGCGCGTTGACGTAACCGTCCTTGAAGTCGGCCAGCGTGCGGGTGCGCGCGCCCTGGGTCATGCCGCCGTGCAGCGCGTCCGCCTTCACACCGGCGTCGCGCAGCTGCTCGGCGATACGGTCGGCGCCCAGCTGGGTGCGGACGAAGATGATGGTGCGGCCCTTGCGGGAGGCGATCGCGGAGGTGACCGGCGCCTTGTCCTTGGGCTTCACGATCAGGATGTGGTGCGACATGGTCGTGACGTTGCCCTGGGCGCTGTCGACCTCGTGCGTGACCGGGTTGCTCAGGTAGCGCTTGACCAGCGTGGAGATCTCGTTCTCCATCGTGGCGGAGAACAGCATCCGCTGGCCGCCGCCGGGGATCTGGTCGAGCAGCTCGGTGACCTCGGGCAGGAAGCCCAGGTCGGACATCTGGTCGGCCTCGTCGAGGACGGCGATCTGCACGTTCTCGAGGGAGCAGGCGCCGCGGTTGATGATGTCCCGCAGCCGGCCCGGGGTGGCGACGAGGACGTCGACGCCGCGCTCCAGGGCGTAGATCTGGTTGCTCATCGACGTACCGCCGCAGACGACCTTCATCTTCAGGCCGAGGACGTCGCCGTAGGGCTGCAGCGCGTCCGCGACCTGCATCGCCAGCTCACGCGTCGGCGTGAGGATGACGGCGCGCGGCTTGCGCTTCTCGGTGTGCCCGCCGGCCAGCGTGGCCAGGGTCGGCAGACCGAAGGAGAGGGTCTTGCCGGAGCCGGTGCGGCCACGGCCGAGGATGTCCTTGCCGGCCAGGGCGTCCGGGATGGTCGCGGCCTGGATCGGGAAGGGGCTGGTCACGCCGTTCTGCGCGAGCTTGCGCACGACGCCCTCGGGGAGACCGAGGTCGGCGAAGGTGAGTTCGGGGGTCTCGACGGAGGCCTCGGCGGCCTCGGTGACCTCGATCGCCGCTTCGTCGATCGTCGCGCCGTCGTTCTCGGGCATGACGGCGTGATCAGTACTGGAAATGGACATGCGAATGCGAAACCTTCCGGAGTCTCTTCGGCACGCGCCCGTCAACTCCGTGTTCGCATTGCAAGGACCGCCTCTATGCGGTCAGCCACGGCAAGGGAGAGTACGCGCCACACGGCGCGCTCTGCAGTGGCGCCGGGCAAATGGGATCAAACGATCTACTACCATACGCACCCCGGCCGCGGAAGGCAAACCGAGGCCATCGTCGCAGCTCAGCCGCCCGGCCTAGCGGGATCGCGGTCCGCGGGGCTCCCGCCCGACGAGCTCCGCGCACCCCCGCCGGAGAGGGCGAACCGTTCCGGTCACGCCCTAGACCGGCGCACCGGCCTGCGGCGCCGGCTCCCGGTCGAGCAGCTGGGGCGCCGTCCCTCCGCCGTCCTCGTGCGCCGACGCCGAGGGCTCGGCGACCGTCGGCTCCGGCGTGGGGGACGGCGGCTCCGGCGTCGGCACGGGCGGCACCGGGTCCGGCGACCGGGTGGGGGCGGGCGGCTGGGCCCCGCTCTGCGTCGGCGCTCCCGGCCCGGCGGTCCGTCCGGGCCGGACCGCCCCGGGCGACGCCGCGGCGCTCCCGCCCGCCGACGGCGAGGCTCCCGCGGACGCCGAAGCGCTCGCCCGCCCCCCGGCGCCCTTCCCATGCCCGTGCCTGCCGTCGCCGCCCGCCGCGCCCACGCCGAACCCGCCGCCCGCGCCCCGCGAGTCGCCGCCTCCCGCCTCACCGCCCTGCCGGCCGGCCGAGTGCGAGGGCTTCGCCCGGCCGCCGTCGTCGTCTCCCACGCTCATACAGCCGGCGGCCGCGGCGACGGCCATGACCGTCACAGCCAGACGGACGGGAAGGTACAAGGGGCGCACAGGGCCACCTCCGGGGCAGGCGTAAGGAGTCACGGTGCCCAACTCCCGCCGCCCGCAAGAGGACACGCCCGGGTCGCGCGCCCCTGCGCCGGACGGCTCAGCCGTACCCGAGGGCGTGCAGCCGGGCGTCGTCGATGCCGAAGTGGTGGGCGATCTCGTGCACCACCGTCACCTCGGTCTCCGCGACCACCTCCGCCCGGGACTCGCACATCCGCAGGGTCGGCCCGCGGTAGATCGTGATCCGGTCCGGCAGGACCCCGGCGTACCACTCGCCGCGATCGGTCAGCGGGGTCCCCTCGTACAGCCCGAGCAGCTCGGGATCGTCCGCCGGCGGTTCGTCCTCGACGAACACCGCGACGTTGTCCATCAGCCGCGTCAGTTCCGGCGGAATCCGGTCCAGCGCCTCGGCCACCAGTTCCTCGAACTCCTCGCGCGTCATCTCCAGCACAGGCCCATTGTCGGGCACACCGCCTCCGGGGGGAGCGTGCGAACGGCCCGCATATCCGCGCCTGGACCGGGGCATACGCCACCAATGGTCCGTGTCCGCCTCCCCACCGCAGCCCTGCGACGCCTCAAGCCCGCCCGGCGCCGGAACACCGTCCCCGAACTCGCCGCTCCCCCACGGCCCTGGCTGCGCGCCTTCGGCCTCACCGCCGTCGTCATCGCCGGCGCCTGGCTCGGGCTGCTGGTCGTCGGGAACGTCCGCGTCCCCGTCGGCCCCATGGACACCACGATGACCCTGCGCCCCTCCTTCACCGGCGGGACGAAGATCAACATCTCCCCGCTGGGCGCGCTCAGCCTGGACAGTCACCTGGCGCCGGTCCGCCTCGACGTGAACGTCGACCAGCTCGACCCCGCCCGCTCCCAGGCCCTGGTCGACCACCCCGAACGCCTCTCCGGTCTCCAGGACGAGGTCGCCCGCGACGTCGAGCACGGCACCCTGGACCTCGCGGTCCGCTCCTGCGTCGCCGTGGTCTCCGGCGCCACCGCGCTCGGCCTCGCGGTCTACCGCCGGCCGCGCCGCGCCCTCGCCGCCGGCGGCCTGGCGCTCGCCCTGCTGGCCGCCTCGGGCGCCACCGCCTACGCCACCTGGAACCCCAAGTCGGTGCTGGAGCCCCGGTTCTCCGGCCTGCTGTCCTCCGCGCCGTCGCTCGTCGGCAACGCGCGCAGCATCGTCACCGAGTTCGACGTCTACCAGCAGGAACTCGCCCGCCTGGTCACCAACGTCACCAAGCTCTACGACGTGACCTCCACGCTGCCCGCCTACTCGCCGGACCCGACCACCGTGCGCGTCCTGCACGTCTCCGACATCCACCTCAACCCCGCGAGCTGGAAGATCATCTCGTCGCTGGTGGAGCAGTACAAGGTCGACGTCATCGTGGACTCCGGCGACACCATGGACCACGGCAGCGCGGCCGAGAACGGCTTCCTGGACCCCATCGCCACGCTGGGCGCACCGTACGTGTGGGTCAGGGGCAACCACGACTCCCTCGTCACCCAGCGCTATCTGCAGGGCATGAAGAACGTGCACGTCCTCGACGGCGGCCGCGCGGTCACCGTCGCCGGTCTGCGATTCGCCGGCATCGGCGACCCGCAGTTCACGCCCGACCGCTCCACCGCGCCGGGCGCCGCCGAGTCGCAGGAGACGGCGGGCGCGCGACTGGCCGAGGCCCTGCGCGCGCAGCGGGCGGCCGGCGCCCCGGCCGACGTGGCCGTGGTCCACGAACCCTCCGCCGCCCGCGGCACCGACGGCGAAGTGCCCCTCGTCCTGTCCGGCCACCTCCACCACGAGGAGACGGAGGTCATGAAGAAGGGCACCCGGCTGCGCGTCGAGGGGTCGACCGGCGGCAGCGGTCTGCGCGCCGTGGAGGGCAAGTACCCCGACCCGATCGAGGCGTCGATCCTCTACTTCGACCGCGGCACCCGCCGCCTCCAGGCCTGGGACGAGATCAAGCTCGGCGGTCTGGGCCTGACGACGGCCGAGGTCAGCCGCCACCTCCCGAAGGAGAACCAGCCGGGCGCCGCTCCGTCCTCCGGCCCGTCCGGCCCGTCCCCCGGCTCGCCCTCCAGCCCCTCCCCGAGCCCGTCCGCCGTCCCCTCGGGGACCGCCTCCCGGAAGGCCCCGTAAACCGTTTTGGCGATACCCCCCGGCATCCCATATGCTCATGACGTCCCCGACGCGCTGAGAAGCGCCCAGGCGGGCCGATAGCCCTCATCGTCTAGCGGCCTAGGACGCCGCCCTTTCAAGGCGGTAGCACGGGTTCGAATCCCGTTGGGGGCACGTAACACCGTGTGCGACACTGTCGTACGCAACAGCTTGGTCCTGTGGAGCAGTTTGGAGTGCTCGCCACCCTGTCAAGGTGGAGGCCGCGGGTTCAAATCCCGTCAGGACCGCTGAGGTTTCACATGAAACCTCGTGGCTGGGTAGCTCAGTTGGTACGAGCGATCGCCTGAAAAGCGATAGGTCGCCGGTTCGACCCCGGCCCCAGCCACCAGAACGCAAACCCTCTCCGGGCTCCGGAGGGGGTTTTCGTCATGATGCGCCCGACGGCCGCGGCCAAAAGCGCTCGCCCCTTCTTCGGCCGGGATGAGATCCTGGACCGCGTATGTCTACGCACCCCGCCCCCGGCGCCTCCACTCCGGGCACTCCCGCCGCCGACGGCTTCGGCGGCCTCGCCTCCCGTCTGGCCGAGCTGTCCCTGCGCGACGCGCACCGCCTCGGACGCAGGCTCGAAGGCGCACGCCGGATCCGCAAGCCGGAGGCCCGTGCCGCCGTCCTCGCCGAGATCGGGGCGGAGGTCGCACAGGTCGAGGAACGGGCGGCCCTGCGACGCAGCCGCGTGCCGGCCGTGTCGTACCCCGAGCAGCTTCCGGTCAGCCAGAAGAAGGACGAGATCGCGGCCGCCATCCGTGATCATCAGGTCGTCATCGTCGCCGGTGAGACCGGCTCCGGCAAGACCACGCAGATTCCCAAGATCTGCCTCGAGCTCGGGCGCGGCGTCCGCGGCATGATCGGGCACACGCAGCCCCGCCGTATCGCCGCCCGCACCGTGGCCGAGCGCGTCGCGGAGGAGCTGCGGACCCCGCTCGGGGAGGCCGTCGGCTGGAAGGTGCGGTTCACCGACCAGGTGAACCCGGACGCCACCTTCGTGAAGCTGATGACGGACGGCATCCTGCTCGCGGAGATCCAGACCGACCGCGAGCTGCGCGCCTACGACACCATCATCATCGACGAGGCACACGAGCGGTCCCTCAACATCGACTTCCTGCTGGGCTATCTCGCCCAGCTGCTGCCCAGGCGGCCGGACCTCAAGGTCGTCATCACCTCCGCGACGATCGACCCGGAGCGCTTCTCGCGGCACTTCGGCGACGCCCCGATCGTCGAGGTCAGCGGACGCACCTACCCGGTCGAGGTCCGCTACCGGCCGCTCCTCGAGGAGGACGCCGAGGACGCCGACCGCGACCAGATCACCGCGATCACCGACGCCGTCGAGGAACTGATGGGCGAGGGGCAGGGCGACATCCTCGTCTTCCTCTCCGGTGAGCGGGAGATCCGCGACACGGCGGACGCGCTGGAGAAGAAGAAGTACCGGTTCACCGAGGTCCTGCCGCTGTACGCCCGGCTCTCGCACGCCGAGCAGCACCGGGTGTTCCAGCAGCACACGGGCCGCAGGATCGTTCTGGCGACGAACGTGGCCGAGACGTCCCTGACCGTCCCGGGCATCAAGTACGTCATCGACCCCGGCTTCGCCCGCATCAGCCGCTACAGCCACCGCACCAAGGTCCAGCGGCTGCCCATCGAGCCGATCTCGCAGGCCAGCGCCAACCAGCGCAAGGGCCGCTGCGGCCGCACCAGCGACGGCATCTGCATCCGGCTGTACGACGAGGACGACTTCCTCGCCCGTCCCGAGTTCACGGACGCGGAGATCCTGCGCACCAACCTGGCGAGCGTCATCCTGCAGATGACCGCGGCCGGCCTCGGCGACATCGAGAAGTTCCCCTTCATCGACCCGCCGGACCACCGCAACATCCGCGACGGCGTCCAGCTGCTCCAGGAGCTGAACGCGCTGGACCCGGCCGAGAAGGACCCCCGCAGGCGGCTCACCCAGACCGGCCGCAAGCTGGCCCAGCTGCCGGTCGACCCGCGCCTCGCCCGCATGGTCCTGGAGGCCGACAAGAACGGCTGTGTGCGCGAGGTCATGGTGATAGCCGCCGCGCTGTCGATCCAGGACCCGCGCGAACGCCCGGCCGACAAGCAGACGCAGGCCGACCAGCAGCACGCCCGCTTCCGGGACGAGACGAGCGACTTCCTCGCCTACCTCAACCTGTGGCGGTACGTCCGCGAGCAGCAGAAGGAGCGGGGCTCCTCCTCCTTCCGGCGTATGTGCAAGCAGGAGTACCTGAACTTCCTGCGCATCCGTGAGTGGCAGGACATCTACACGCAGCTGCGCACGGTCGCCAAGCAGATGGGCATCCACCTGAACGAGGAGGACGCGCCCGAGCAGAGCGTCCACGTCTCCCTCCTCGCCGGTCTGCTGTCGCACATCGGCATGAAGGACGTGAAGACCGCCGGGGGAGAGGGCGGGAAGAGCCCGGCCAAGAACGAGTACCTGGGCGCGCGCAGCGCCAAGTTCGCGATCTTCCCGGGGTCGGCCCTCTTCAAGAAGCAGCCCAGGTTCGTGATGTCCGCCGAACTGGTGGAGACGAGCCGCCTGTGGGCGCGCGTCAACGCGAAGATCGAGCCGGAGTGGGTCGAGCCGCTCGCCGGGCACCTCCTGAAGCGGACGTACAGCGAGCCGCGCTGGGAGAAGGACCAGGCGGCCGTGATGGCCGACGAGAAGGTGACGCTGTACGGCGTCCCGATCATCGCCCAGCGCAAGGTCAACTACGGCCGGATCGACCCGGAGACCTCCCGCGACCTGTTCATCCGCAACGCGCTCGTCGAGGGCGACTGGCGCACGCACCACAAGTTCTTCGCCGACAACCGCCGGCTCCTCAGCGAGGTCGAGGAGCTGGAGCACCGCGCGCGGCGCCGGGACATCGTGGTCGACGACGAGACGCTGTTCGACTTCTACGACCAGCGGGTGCCGCAACACGTGGTGTCGGGGGCGCACTTCGACTCCTGGTGGAAGCACGCGCGGCACGAGCAGCCGGACCTCCTCGACTTCGAGCGCGAGATGCTCATCCGGGAGTCGGCGGAGGCGGTCACCAAGGCCGACTACCCGGACTCCTGGCGCCAGGGGCCCCTGAAGTTCCGGGTCACGTACCAGTTCGAGCCGGGCGCGGACGCTGACGGCGTGACCGTCCACGTCCCCCTCCAGGTGCTCAACCAGGTCACGGACGAGGGCTTCGACTGGCAGATCCCCGGGCTGCGGGAGGAGGTCGTCACGGAGCTGATCCGTTCTCTTCCCAAGCCGATCCGGCGCAACTACGTGCCGGCGCCGAACTTCGCGAAGCGTTTCCTGGACCGGGCGGTCCCCTTGCAGGAGCCCCTGACGACCGCCATGGCCCGGGAGCTCAAACGGATGGTCGGCGTCCCCTTCGAGGCCGACGACTTCGACTGGTCGAGACTGCCGGACCACCTCAAGATCACCTTCCGGATCGTCGACGAGCGGCGTCGCAATCTGGCCGAGGACAAGGACCTGGAGTCCCTGAAACTCCGGCTGAAGCCGAAGGCCAGGCAGGCCATCTCCCAGGCGGCCGCGGCCACCGCCGAACGGCAGGGCGGCGAGTCCCTGGAGCGCTCGGGCCTGACGGACTGGACGATCGGCGCCCTCACCCGCGTCTTCGAGACCCGCCGCGCCGGTCAGCCGGTGAAGGCGTACCCGGCGCTCGTCGACGACGGACCGACGGCGGACACCGTCTCCGTACGCCTCTTCGACACGGAGGCGGAACAGGCCGAGGCGATGTGGAAGGGCACCCGCCGGCTGATCCTGCGGAACATCCCGGTCAACCCGGCAAAGTTCGCATCCGAGAAGTTGACGAACGTTCAAAAGCTGGCGCTGTCCGCGAATCCGCACGGTTCCGTCCAGGCGCTGTTCGACGACTGCGCGATGGCCGCGGCGGACCGGCTGATCGCCGACTTCGGCGGGCCGGTCTGGGACGAGGAGTCGTACCGCAAGCTGTACGAGAAGGTGCGCGCGGAGATCGTCGACACGACCGTGCGGGCGGTCGCCCAGGTGCAGCAGGTCCTCGCGGCCTGGCAGTCCTGTGAGCGCCGGCTGAAGGGCGTGCGCAGCCCCGTGCTGCTGGCGAACCTGGCGGACGTGCGCACACAGCTGGACGCCCTCGTGAAGCCCGGCTTCGTGACCTGGGCGGGGCTGCGCCGGCTGCCCGACCTCATGCGCTACCTGGTGGCCGCGGACCGGAGGCTGCAGCAGATGCCGACCGGGGCGCAACGGGACACCGCGCGCATGGAGAAGGTCCACGAGATGCAGGACGAGTACGCGTGGCTGCTCGAGCAGCTGCCCGCGGGCAGCCCGGTTCCCCAGCAGGTCCTGGACATCCGCTGGATGATCGAGGAGCTCCGGGTCAGCTATTTCGCCCATGCGCTGGGCACGGCGTACCCGGTCTCCGACAAGCGGATCGTGAAGGCGATCGACGCCGCGGCGCCGTGACGGACTGCGTACGGAGAGTGAGTTCGACCACCGGGCTCACCCTCCTGTACAGTCCTTCTCGCAGCACAACGCAGCATCAAGTGCCGCAAAAGCAAGGTCCTGTGGAGCAGTTTGGAGTGCTCGCCACCCTGTCAAGGTGGAGGCCGCGGGTTCAAATCCCGTCAGGACCGCACTGAACGAATGAGGCCCGCATCCCGGCAAGGGATGCGGGCCTCATTCGTGTGACGACCTGCGCCGACCGGCCGCCGCCCTGCCGAGCCGAAGGCCGCGCCCGCGGCGGGGCCGCCAACGGACACGGCACATCCCCTCAGGACCGCAGCGAGAGCCCGGATCTTTTGGTCCGGGCTCTTTCGCGTGCGCCTGCGGGCGCGCACCCGGCGGCGCCCTTGACGGCGTCACATTCGGCCGGTACCCCAGAACTCAGGGCCCGTTCCCCGCGGCGCCCGCGCGGAGGTGGGGCATGGCGGCATCGGTCAGGCACGAAACGCGGGCCCTGCTCCGCGCGCATCTGTCGGCCGCGTCGTCCTACCGCCACCTGACCCGCCACTGCCCGATCTGCCACCGCTTGCTGAAACTGGCGATGGACGGCGCGCCTTGGGGCGCCCAGACCCCCGAGGGGCCCGCCGAGGGGGCTGCCGAGGGCGAGAGCCCCTCCCTCCGCGACCCGGACACGGCCGGCGCCGCGAACCCGGCGGGCCCCTCGGCGGCGGCCGACGCGACGGAGGCCGCCGATTCCCGCCCGGCGTGACGCCGTGGGCCGCGGACCGTACCCACAGCCGGACTCCTGTGGCACAGTGAAGTTCAATCGTCTACTAGCGCACGTGACTCACCGGTAACAAGCCTTTGGGTATGTGACGGGTGTCACTGCATGAGTTTTGAAAACCCGGGTTCTTACCACTCTCCTACAAGTGGTCAATTTAATATGTGCAATTGCACCACTCCGGAGGATGCCCCCCGGAACCCTCCCAGAGCCTCCCCAGACTCCGACAAGGTCGCTCACAGAGCCACCTGATACCACCCGTGGAGTGACCCCAAGTGCGCTGGAGCGCACAAAAAGATCGCGCCGGACTCGGCGGAGTCCGGCGCGATCGACGACGTTTCCCTAGGGGCGAGGGCCCTGTTGGGGCAGGACCCACGTCGTTTGATGCCAGGTTTCGGGCGTGCGCTCAGGTGGGGGAACCTGACGGATTGCCCGATATGCGGTTGTCAGGCCTCGCTGCGCTGCTGCGGGATACCCGCGAGCAGTGCGCGGACCTCAGCCTCGCGATAACGGCGATGCCCGCCGAGCGTGCGGATCGACGTGAGCTTGCCGGCCTTCGCCCACCGCGTGACCGTCTTGGGGTCGACGCGGAACATCGTGGCGACCTCAGCCGGGGTCAGCAGCGGCTCAGCATCAGGGGTGCGAGCGGTCATGAGCGGCCTCCTCGGGAGAACCGATCGTTCTCGGTTCTTTCCTCTAAATTCTGCACCTTGACCCGCGTTGCCCGAAATGGCGGATGCGGGTCGAGTCGGTTATAGGACGAACGGCTTGTCCTCGGCACTACAACTACACCATCCGTCCAGCCGCGTCGGCCAAACCGATGGAATTGCCCCCCAGGTGTTCATCGGCGACGGAAGCCGATGGACCATGCCATAGCGGACAGTCACACCACTGTGACGATCAGTCACAGAGTGATCGCGAGCCACCAGACCCCGCAAAGCGTGCAATGCTGAGATTTCCCCCCACGATGGAACATAAGTAGGCGGACGGAGTCCTCCCCGGACTCCTTGTCCTATTTTGGCACGAGGAGGGGCAACCGGCGCAAGGGCCGTGTACGTGCGGTCCGTCACCCTTGCGGCAAAAGCCCGGATCGGGACCTACGTCCCGTCAGTTCCGTGAAGTGCCGCCGACCGTACGCTGCTCAACCCCTTCACGGCCGTGACGCACGTCACTAATGAAAGCGCTGTCGCATCTGTCACATCGTCAGTTCACAGCCGGTCCACGGCACGCTCAGTTCGCCGAACGCCGGTCCCGTACCGACCGCCACCGCTCCACGAGCCGCGCGTACGCCTCGCCGGCCGCCGCGCCGTCCCCGGTACGCAGCGCCTCGATGCCCTCGGCCACGTCCCTCGCCGAGTGATCGTCCTCGAGGTCGCCGGCCGGCAGCACGTGCACCAGACCGCCGTAGTCCAGTTCCACCAGCGAACGCGGATGGAACTCCTCCAGCCAGCGGCCCACGTCCAGCAGGCCCTCGATGAGCGGCCCCTCGTCCATGGAGTCCTTCAGCGTGCGCAGCGAACGGGCCACCCGGCGGCGCGCCTGGACCATCGGCGTGCGATAGCGGAGCACCGGGGCGGCCTCCCCGGTCTCCTTCTCGTACGCGCGCTCCTCGTCGGAGACCAGTACGAACCAGTGCAGCGGCACCTGCCAGACCGCCGTGCGGATCCACGGGCGGGCGTCGGGATTGCTCTCCAGCCAGCGTTCGTGGTCGCGGGCGGCCTGCAGGCGCACGACCTCGGGGAGCGCCGCCTCCAGAACCGGCCGGGGCAGCTCCTCGTCGACTTCCGCCAGGGCCAGCCAGCCGCGCAGCCGGGTGCGCCAGGGGCAGACGCAGAGCACGCCGTCCACCTCGGCGACGAACGCGTCGCCGCTCTCGTGCACCGGTGCCGCGACCGGCGGGGTGGGCAGCAGTCCGGCCAGCGAGCGACGCAGCTCGTCCTGGTAGGAGGGCAGGTCGGGGCGGCGGGCGTAGCGGGCCCAGTGGGTGCGCTCGGGCTCCGGGAAAGCGGCCAGCGGCTCGTACACGCGCAGATAGACCGCGTACGGAACGATCACCGAGGACACCTTGGGCACGCCTGCTCCCTCCCCCTTCGGCCGACGGGGAAACCCCTGCGAATCGTCGCACGGCGGTGCTCCGGGAGAAGGTGATCCTCCGCACTGCGAGATCGGCGGGCCGTGCAGGCTCTACGCTCAGAACACGGGCCCCGCCACCCCTACGGTGCCCGTGTCCCGACCGCCGCTAGTTACCCGGGAGTCACCACAGTGACCGACGTATCCGGCGCACCTGCTGATGTACTGCGCACCCTGTTCCACTCGGACCAGGGTGGTCATGAGCAAGTCGTGCTCTGCCAGGACCGTGCGAGCGGCCTCAAGGCCGTCATCGCCCTGCACTCCACCGCTCTGGGCCCCGCCCTCGGCGGCACCCGTTTCTACCCGTACGCGACCGAGGCGGAGGCCGTCGCCGACGCGCTGAACCTCGCCCGCGGGATGTCGTACAAGAACGCCATGGCCGGACTGGACCACGGCGGCGGTAAGGCCGTGATCATCGGTGATCCCGACACGATCAAGTCCGAGGCGCTGCTGCTCGCGTACGGCCGTTTCGTGGCCTCCCTCGGCGGTCGCTATGTGACCGCGTGCGACGTCGGCACCTATGTCGCCGACATGGACGTCGTGGCGCGCGAGTGCCGCTGGACGACCGGGCGCTCGCCGGAGAACGGCGGCGCGGGCGACTCCTCCGTGCTGACCGCCTTCGGCGTCTACCAGGGCATGCGGGCCTCCGCACAGCACCTGTGGGACGATCCGTCGCTGCGCGGCCGCACCGTCGGCATCGCGGGCGTCGGCAAGGTCGGCCACCACCTCGTGCAGCATCTGCGCGAGGAGGGCGCCCAGGTCGTGATCACGGACGTCCGCGAGGACGCGGTGCGCAGAATCCTCGAGCGGCACCCGGAGGGCGTGACGGCCGTGGCCGACACCGAGGCGCTGATCCGGGTCGAGGGCCTCGACGTCTACGCCCCCTGCGCTCTCGGCGGGGCGCTCGACGACGACTCGGTGCCGGTGCTGACGGCGAGGATCGTCTGCGGTGCGGCCAACAACCAGCTCGCCCACCCGGGCGTGGAGAAGGACCTCGCCGACCGCGGGATCCTCTACGCGCCGGACTACGTGGTGAACGCCGGCGGGGTCATCCAGGTCGCCGACGAGCTGCACGGCTTCGACTTCGACCGGTGCAGGGCGAAGGCGGCGAAGATCTTCGACACCACGCTCGGAATCTTCGCACGTGCGAAGGAAGACGGCATTCCGCCGGCCGCCGCGGCCGACCGGATCGCCGAGCAGCGGATGCACGAGGCGGCTCGGGCGCGCGGCTGGTGATCTTCCGGCGGGGCCTCAGGGCGTCCCGTCCGAGGGTTTCGGCGGTACCGGCGGGTGGAAAGTTAGAGAGAACTCTCACTCCTCCCGGCGGGTCGGCCGCCGATAAGTGGTTAAAATCGCCACTGACCAGCGAGGACGGGGCGCTCGAAGGGTGCTGCGCACACGCGCGTGGTACGGGCGACGTACCGTACGGGCGTGGGCTCAGGTACCGTGGGAGCCCTACGACGGGCTCTCCATGGAGAGGCCGTCCTGGATCATGAACGCGTGTCAACCTGGGGCCGTCGAGCCCCGTCGTTGAGGGGGTCGAGCCATGGGGCGCGGCCGGGCCAAGGCCAAGCAAGCGAAGGTCGCCCGCCAGCTGAAGTACAACAGCGGCGGGACAGATCTGTCGCGTCTGGCCGAAGAGCTGGGCGCATCGCCATCGAACATTCCGCCGAACGGTCAACCGTTCGAGGATGATGACGATGAGCAAGACGACGACCCGTACGCCCGGTACGCCGAGCTGTACGGGGACGATGACGAGGATGACGGCGAGGACTCCTCGCAACACCGTCGCGGCGCTTGACCTTGTACTGAGCACTCACCCGGTCGGTGACTTCGGTCACCGACCGGGTCTTGTGCTGCCTGCGCGGCCGCCGGTTCTCCGGCGGTCCTAGGCGGCGTAGTCCCCGACCAGCTCCGCGCCGGTCGGGTTCTCGCCGCGCTCGGTGATCTCGCCGGCGATCCAGGCCTCGACGCCGCGGTCGGCCAGTGTCGCGAGCGCGACGTCCGCCGACTCCTCGGGCACGATCGCCATCATGCCGACGCTCATGTTGAGGGTCTTCTCCAGCTCCAGGCGCTCGACCGAACCGGTCCTGCCGACCAGGTCGAAGATCGGGGCCGGGGTCCAGGTGGAACGGTCCACGACGGCGTGCAGCCCGTCCGGGATCACGCGGGCCAGGTTGGCCGCGAGACCGCCTCCCGTGATGTGCGAGAAGGCGTGCACGTCCGTGGTGCGGGTGAGGGCCAGGCAGTCCAGCGAGTAGATCTTGGTGGGCTCCAGGAGCTCCTCGCCGAGCGTGCGGCCGAGCTCGTCGATCCGCGCGTCCAGAGACAGCCCGGCCTGGTTCAGCAGGACGTGCCGGACCAGCGAGTACCCGTTCGAGTGAAGGCCGGAGGCCGCCATGGCGATCACCGCGTCACCCGTGCGGATGCGATCCGGGCCGAGCAGCCGGTCGGCCTCCACGACGCCCGTGCCGGCGCCGGCGACGTCGAAGTCGTCCTCGCCGAGGAGGCCCGGGTGCTCGGCCGTCTCACCGCCGACCAGGGCGCAGCCGGCGAGCACACAGCCCTCGGCGATGCCCTTGACGATGGCGGCGACGCGCTCGGGGTGGACCTTGCCGACGCAGATGTAGTCGGTCATGAACAGCGGCTCGGCGCCGCACACCACGATGTCGTCCATGACCATGGCGACCAGGTCGTGGCCGATGGTGTCGTACACGCCCAGCCGGCGGGCGATGTCGACCTTCGTGCCGACGCCGTCGGTCGCGGAGGCGAGGAGGGGACGCTCGTAGCGCTTGAGGGCTGAGGCGTCGAAGAGGCCGGCGAAGCCGCCGAGGCCGCCGAGGACCTCGGGGCGCTGCGTCTTCTTCACCCACTCCTTCATGAGCTCCACGGCGCGGTCGCCCGCTTCGATGTCGACGCCCGCAGCTGCGTAGCTGGCACCAGTTGTCTCAGACATGACGGTGAGAACTTTCGTGTCGTACGGCAGGTGTGACGGACTGTCTACGGACGGCGGATCGCGTCGGCCGCGGCCGTGGCGGCCGGACCCGCGGCCAGCTCCGTCTCCAGGAGCTGCTTGCCGAGCAGTTCGGGATCGGGGAGCTCCATCGGGTATTCGCCGTCGAAGCAGGCGCGGCAGAGGTTCGGCTTGGCGATGGTGGTCGCCTCGATCATGCCTTCGAGGGAGATGTACGAGAGCGAGTCGGCGCCCAGGGAGGTGCCGATCTCGTCGATGGTCATGCCGTTGGCGATCAGCTCCGCGCGCGTGGCGAAGTCGATGCCGAAGAAGCAGGGCCACTTCACGGGCGGCGAGGAGATGCGGATGTGCACCTCGGCCGCCCCCGCCTCGCGGAGCATGCGGACCAGGGCCCGCTGGGTGTTGCCGCGCACGATCGAGTCGTCGACGACGACCAGGCGCTTGCCCTTGATGACTTCCTTGAGCGGGTTCAGCTTCAGGCGGATGCCCAGCTGGCGGATCGTCTGCGACGGCTGGATGAACGTCCGGCCGACGTAGGCGTTCTTCACCAGGCCTGCGCCGAACGGGATGCCGGACGCCTCCGCGTACCCGATGGCGGCGGGGGTGCCGGACTCTGGTGTCGCTATGACGAGATCGGCGTCGACCGGCGCTTCCTTGGCGAGCTTGCGGCCCATCTCCACTCGGGAGAGGTACACGTTCCGCCCGGCGATGTCGGTGTCCGGGCGAGCCAGGTACACGTACTCGAAGACGCATCCCTTGGGCTTCGCTTCCGCGAACCGCGAGGTCCGCAGACCGTTCTCGTCGATGGCGACGAACTCGCCCGGCTCGATCTCGCGGACGTAGCTCGCCCCGCAGATGTCGAGCGCGGCGGACTCGGAGGCGACCACCCAGCCGCGCTCGAGCCGGCCGAGGACCAGCGGGCGGATGCCCTGTGGGTCGCGGCCCGCGTACAGCGTGTGCTCGTCCATGAAGACGAGCGAGAAGGCGCCCTTGACCTGCGGGAGGACCTGGTGGGCGGCCTCCTCGATGGTCAGCGGCGTGCCGTCCTCGTCGACCTGCGCCGCGAGGAGCGCGGTGAGCAGATCGGTGTCGTTGGTCGCCGCGACGCGCGGGGTGCGGCCCTCCTGCTTGGGCAGGTCGGCGACCATCTCGGCGAGCTGGGCGGTGTTGACGAGGTTCCCGTTGTGACCGAGCGCGATCGAACCGTGCGCGGTGGCGCGGAACGTCGGCTGGGCGTTCTCCCACACGGAGGCGCCGGTGGTCGAGTAGCGGGCGTGACCGACCGCGATATGACCCTGGAGCGAACCGAGTGAGGTCTCGTCGAAGACCTGGGACACCAGGCCCATGTCCTTGAAGACGAGGATCTGCGAGCCGTTGCTGACCGCGATCCCCGCGGATTCCTGACCTCGATGCTGTAGGGCGTAGAGCCCGAAGTAAGTGAGCTTGGCGACCTCTTCACCGGGAGCCCAGACACCGAAGACGCCGCATGCGTCCTGGGGGCCCTTCTCACCGGGGAGCAGATCATGACTGAGTCGACCGTCACCACGTGGCACGCCACCGAGTGTAGGCGAGATCGACCACTGGTCCGAATTGGCGATACCCGCCGGTAACTGGATCACCGGTCGGCCACGACACGCATGATCAACACGTTTATGCAGGTCAGGGACAGAGTTTGGTGATCCACTCCGGGATCGGGCGGGCCGCGGCGGCGGCCGGAGGGACGGCCGCGGCGCGGGCATGAGTGAGCTGTCGCACACCAATAGGGGCCCAAAGCCGGCCGGGTCTCATTTTCCGGTCAGTCGGACCTGGTCGCCGGCGGCCGTGCCGAGGGTGAGCGTGGCGCCGTCGACCTCGGCGGTGAGGGCGCCGTCGGCGAGCGTGGCGGCCAGCGTGCGCTCGAACGCCATGCGCTGCTTCTCGCAGGCCATCCTGGTCGACCGCATGTCGCTGAACCGGATGCGGTCGCCCTGCACGGCGGCCTTCGCGGTGAAGTGGTTGCAGCCGTGATCGCCCGTCGCCCTGCCGTCCTCGATCTCGACGTACGCGCCGGACGGGGCCCGCTGGACGGTCCCGTCGACGGTCACGCTGTCGACGTTCCACCGGACCCCGGTGACGGGCTGCTCGGCGCGCACCTCCCCGCTGCCGGGCTGCCGGCCGCCCGCCTTCTCGCCGCCGCAGGCCGCGGCGAGCGGGACGAGCAGCACGACGGCGGCCAGCGCCGTGCGACGCCGGTACGGGTGCGCGTGCGTGGGGCTGTGCGTCTGCCTGGACATACCGGTTCGACGGGGCGGGTGGGGTGGTCGGTTCCGTCCCGGGCCGGGTTCAGGCCATCAGGCCGGATTCAGGCCATCAGGGGGAGCAGCGCCGCGAGGTCAGCCCGCTCGCCGCTCGCCGCGACCTTCGCCTGCTGGACGGCGTCCTCCCAGGTCATCCGGCCGGCGGCCAGCCGGATCCAGGTCAGCGGGTCGGTCTCGACGACATTGGGCGGGGTGCCCCGGGTGTGCCGGGGGCCCTCGACGCACTGCACGACGACGTAGGGCGGGATCCGCACCTCGGTAGCACCGCCGGGCGCCTTGGCCGCGAGGGCGTCGGCCAGGAGCCGGGTGGCGGCGGCGAGCGCCTGGCGGTCGTACGGGACGTCCAGACCGGGGACGGCCGCGTTCAGGTCGTCGGTGTGCACGACCAGCTCGACGGTGCGGGTGACGAGATAGTCGGCCAGGCTGATGGCGCCGGTGCGGGCGGCCAGCAGCCGGTCGCCGGGGACGGCGGCGAGGGCGGCGGCCAAGCGCTCCTCGGTGCGGGCGAAGAGGACGTCCAGATCGGGGTCGCCCGCGGCGAGCTCCCGGGTGCGGTCGTCGATGTCGGCGGCGCGAGCGGCGGTGGCGAACGGCCACTCCAGGAGCGTGAGCTGCGCCTTCGCCGGTTCGTCCCGGTCGATGTTGCGGCTGACGGTCTCCACCGCCATGGTCACGTGCGCGGCCAGCTCCCGCACGGTCCATCCAGGCAGCCGTGTGGGCAGCGCGAGCTGCTCGGGCGTGAGGGAGCCCACGGCCCGCCGCACGTTTGCGAACTGGGCCGTCACCGCGGAACGGGTCCTGACGGGGTCGTAGGCGCGGGCGCGCTTCTTGGCCGGAGGCATGACGGCGAGCGTAGTGGCCGCAAGGTGACACCGGGGCCGGCCGCCCGGCGCGAGGGTGCGCCACCGTCGCGCGCTCGACGGCGAAGGCCCCGCCCATGGGAACGGGCGGGGCCTTCACCGTCGTGCGGGTGCCGCGGGTGCCTACGCGAAGAGCGCCGGGATGGTGTCCTCGTGGGCCTTGCGCAGCTCCTCCAGGGACAGCGCGAACTCGCCCTGGAGCTCGACCGTGTCGCCGTCCACGACGCCGATGCGGGTGACGGGCAGACCGCGCGCCCCGCACATGTCGTTGAAGCGGAGTTCCTCGGACCGCGGGACCGCCACCACGGCACGTCCCGCCGACTCGGAGAACAGGAGCGTGAAGGCGTCGAGCCCGTCCGGGACGACCAGCCGCGCACCCTTGCCGCCGAGCAGCGCCGACTCGACGACCGCCTGGACGAGACCGCCGTCCGACAGGTCGTGCGCGGAGTCGATCATGCCGTCACGGGAGGCGGAGATCAGGATCTCGGCGAGCAGCCGCTCCCGCTCCAGGTCGACCTTCGGGGGCAGGCCGCCGAGGTGGTCGTGGACGACCTGGGACCAGGCCGAGCCGCCGAACTCCTCACGGGTGTCGCCGAGGAGGTAGAGCAGCTGGCCCTCCTCCTGGAAGGCGACCGGCGTGCGCCGGGCCACGTCGTCGATGACGCCCAGCACCGCGACCACCGGGGTCGGGTGGATGGCCGCCTCGCCCGTCTGGTTGTACAGGGAGACGTTGCCGCCGGTCACCGGCGTGCCCAGCTGCAGGCAGGCGTCGGCGAGACCGCGGATGGCCTCCGCGAACTGCCACATCACCGCCGGGTCCTCGGGCGAGCCGAAGTTCAGGCAGTCGGAGACGGCGAGCGGCTTGGCGCCGGTCGTCGCCACGTTGCGGTACGCCTCGGAGAGGGCCAGCTGCGCGCCCGCGTACGGGTCGAGCTTGGCGTACCGGCCGTTGCCGTCGGTCGCGATGGCGACGCCGAGGCCGGTCTCCTCGTCGATCCGGATCATGCCCGAGTCCTCGGGCTGCGCGAGGACGGTGTTGCCCTGCACGAAGTGGTCGTACTGCGAGGTGATCCACTTCTTGGACGCCTGGTTCGGGGAGGCCACCAGCTTCAGGACCTGGTCCTTCAGCTCCTCGCCCGTGGTCGGCCGCGGCAGCTTGTTCGCGTCGTCCGCCTGGAGGGCGTCCTGCCAGTCCGGGCGGGCGTAGGGACGCTCGTAGACCGGGCCGTCGTGCGCGACCGTGCGCGGGTCGACGTCGACGATCTTGCCGCCGTGCCAGAAGATCTCGAGGCGGTCGCCGTCGGTCACCTCGCCGATGACGGTGGCGATGACGTCCCACTTGTCGCAGATCTCGAGGAACCGGTCGACCTTCGCCGGCTCGACGACCGCGCACATGCGTTCCTGCGACTCGCTCATGAGGATTTCCTCGGGCGAGAGCGTGGAGTCGCGCAGCGGCACGTCGTCCAGCGTCACGCGCATGCCGCCGGAGCCGTTGGAGGCGAGCTCGGACGTGGCGCAGGACAGACCGGCCGCGCCGAGGTCCTGGATGCCGACGACCAGCTTCTCCCTGAAGGCCTCCAGGGTGCACTCGATGAGGAGCTTCTCCTGGAACGGGTCGCCGACCTGCACGGCCGGGCGCTTCGAGGGCTTGGCGTCGTCGAAGGTCTCGGACGCCAGGATCGACGCGCCGCCGATGCCGTCGCCGCCGGTCCGGGCCCCGTAGAGGATGACCTTGTTGCCCGCGCCGGACGCCTTCGCGAGGTGGATGTCCTCGTGCCGCATCACGCCGATGGCGCCGGCGTTCACCAGCGGGTTGCCCTGGTAGCAGGCGTCGAAGACGACCTCGCCGCCGATGTTCGGCAGGCCGAGGCAGTTGCCGTAGCCGCCGATGCCCGCGACGACGCCCGGCAGGACGCGCTTGGTGTCGGGGTGGTCGGCGGCGCCGAAGCGCAGCGGGTCCACGACCGCGACCGGCCGCGCGCCCATCGCGATGATGTCGCGCACGATGCCGCCGACGCCCGTGGCCGCGCCCTGGTAGGGCTCGACGTACGAGGGGTGGTTGTGCGACTCGACCTTGAAGGTGACCGCGTAGCCCTGGCCGACGTCGACGACGCCGGCGTTCTCGCCGATGCCGACGAGCAGCGCATCGGACTGGGGGGCCTTCTCGCCGAACTGGCGCAGGTGCACCTTGGAGGACTTGTACGAGCAGTGCTCGGACCACATGACCGAGTACATGGCCAGCTCGGCGCCGGTCGGGCGGCGGCCGAGGATCTCGACCACGCGCTCGTACTCGTCCTTCTTCAGGCCGAGTTCGGCCCAGGGCAGCTCGACGTCGGGGGTCTCGGTCGCGTGCTCGACCGTGTCCAGAGGCGTCCGGCTCATGCGTTGACCAGCTTCTTGAGGATCGAGGTGAAGAACGGGAGACCGTCGGTGCGGCCGGAGCCGATGAGCGGCTCGACGGCGTGCTCCGGGTGCGGCATGAGACCCACGACGTTGCCGGCCGCGTTGGTGATGCCGGCGATGTCGCGAAGGCTGCCGTTGGGGTTGACGTTCAGATAGCGGAAGGCAACCCGGCCCTCCGCCTCCAGCTCGTCGAGCGTGCGCTCGTCGGCGACGTACCGGCCGTCCATGTTCTTCAGCGGGATGTGGATCTCCTGGCCGGCCGTGTAGTCGGTCGTCCAGGCGGTGTCCGCGTTCTCCACCCGCAGCTTCTGGTCGCGGCAGATGAAGTGGAGGTGGTCGTTGCCGAGCATCGCGCCCGGGAGCAGGTGGGCCTCGGTGAGGATCTGGAAGCCGTTGCAGATGCCGAGGACCGGCAGACCGGCCTTCGCCTGCTCGATGAGGGGCTCCATCACGGGGGAGAAACGCGCGATGGCGCCCGCCCGCAGATAGTCGCCGTAGGAGAAACCGCCGCACAGCACCACGGCGTCGACCTGGTGGAGGTTCTTGTCCTTGTGCCAGAGAGCGACGGGCTCGGCGCCCGCGAGGCGGATCGCGCGCTGGGTGTCCCGGTCGTCGAGGCTGCCGGGAAAAGTGACGACGCCAATACGAGCGGTCACTTCGCGGCCCCCGCGACGGCTTCTTCCGACTCGACCCGGACCGTGAAGTCCTCGATCACGGTGTTGGCGAGGAAGGATTCCGCAAGATCGTGGATGCGGGCGAGGGCGGCCTCGTCGACCGGTCCGTCAACTTCCAGTTCGAATCGCTTTCCCTGACGTACGTCGGAGATGCCTTCGAAACCCAGCCGCGGCAGTGCGCGCTGCACCGCCTGGCCCTGGGGGTCGAGGATCTCCGGCTTGAGCATGACGTCGACTACGACGCGTGCCACTGGCACTCCCGGTGGTGTGGTGCTGAGCAGGCTCCTGCAGGTGTCTCCAACAGGTGTCTTCAGACTACCCGCACAAAATTTCTACGCGAGTAGAGTTGTAGGAAACTACGTGAGCGCCATCACGATCAGGTATCGGACCAGTGCCTTCGTGAAAATTTCAGGGAAAGATCCGGGGTGCGTCCGCGTTCCCTATTGCCCCGGGACACGCGGGCAGATTTAGTCGGGCTTCACATTGCAATGCCGGGCACTGTACAAATGAATTGTCAATAGCCGATACTTTGCCCCATAACAGGCGAACAGTCGACATCTCCGTGGCGTCTTGGCACGTCATCGCAGAGCTGTCGCACGAAGGGACCGATATTCGTGGCGCAGAAGGTCGTGGTCACTCTCTTTGACGACATCGACGGCTCGGAAGCGGCGGAAACGATCGCCTTCGGGCTCGACGGCAAGTCGTACGAGATCGACCTGAATGAAGGCAATGCCGAGAAACTGCGTAAGGCGCTCGCGCCCTACGTGGACGCCGGCCGCAAGCGGTCGAGGTCCGGCAAGGCGTACAAGCAGACGGAGGTCGCCCCCGACCCCGCCGCCGTCCGCGCCTGGGCCCAGGCCAACAAGATGGACGTGCCGGCACGCGGCCGTATCCCCAAGAAGGTCTACGAGGCGTTCGCCGACGCACAGTGAGCTCCGCCCCGTGTGCTGGGCCGACGGCCGGTCACTCGCCCCCGGCGGGAACCGACTTGCGCTGCACCCCTCCCGGTCGGCTAGAGTCTGGAGCACGCCGCCGGGCGAGGCCGAAAGGCCCAGCTCACGGAGTACACGCGGGTGTAGTTCAGTAGTAGAACATCCCCCTTCCAGGGGGAAGGCGCAGTGTGCAATTCCTGTCACCCGCTCTGCACCGCCGATCCGACCACTGTTGTGGATCAGGTAGGCTGGTGCTCGCGCCGATCGGTGAAAGCCGGTCGGAGGCAATGCGGACGTAGCTCAGTTGGTAGAGCGCAACCTTGCCAAGGTTGAGGTCGCGAGTTCGAGCCTCGTCGTCCGCTCCATCGAAAAGACCCCGGTCCAGTGGACCGGGGTCTTTTCGTGCGCCTCGGCCGCCCGGACCGCCGTGGGCGCCGCGCTGGCCGTCTGACATTTGTCATACGCACTGGTGACACCTCGCACTGCCGGGCCCTCCCCTCCGCGGGGAGGCTCGAGACATGGACACGAATGAGCACGTGATCGAGGTCACCGGCCTCCGGCGTGTGTACGGGGGCGAGTTCGAAGCGGTCCGTGGAATCTCCTTCCACGTGCGCCGCGGTGAGGTCTTCGCGCTGCTGGGCACCAACGGGGCCGGGAAGACGTCGACCGTCGAACTGCTGGAAGGGCTGGCGCGTCCGGACGGCGGACGGATCAGGGTCCTCGGGCACGACCCGTACGCCGAACGGGCCGCCGTGCGGCCGCGCACCGGCGTGATGCTCCAGGAGGGCGGCTTCCCCTCCGAACTGACCGTCGCCGAGACCGCGCGGATGTGGGCCGGCTGTGTGAGCGGCGCCCGTCCGGCCGGGGAGGCGCTGGCGCTCGTCGGACTCGCCGAACGGGCGGACGTCCGGGTCAAGCAGTTGTCCGGCGGCGAGCGGCGACGCCTCGACCTGGCGCTCGCGGTGCTCGGCGACCCCGAAGTCCTGTTTCTCGACGAGCCGACGACCGGCCTGGACGCCGAGGGCCGGCGCGACACCTGGGACCTGGTGCGCGCCCTGCGCGACGCCGGCACGACGGTCCTGCTCACCACGCACTACCTGGAGGAGGCGGAGAACCTCGCCGACCGGCTGGCCATCCTGCACCGGGGCCGCATCGCCGCCTCCGGAACGCCCGCGGAGGTGACCGGCGCCCGGCCCTCCCGGATCGCCTTCGAGCTGCCCGAGGGGTACTTCGTGGGCGACCTGCCGCCGCTGGGGGAGCTCGGCGTGTGCGGGCACGAGGTCGACGGTCGCCTCGTACGGCTGCGCACACGGGAGTTGCAGCGGGCGGCGACCGGGCTGCTGGTGTGGGCCGACCGGTCCGGAGTCACACTGCGCGGGCTCGACGTGCGGTCGGCCTCACTGGAGGAGGCGTTCCTCGGCATCGCCCGGGAGGCGTCGGACGACCCCGAGGACCACCTGGGCGGCGGAGGCGGACGAGACACGACGGTCGCGGTACGAGGGGGGCGGACGACATGAGCGAGGCGCGCGGGACCGATGGAGCGAGCGATGTGAGCGGGGCACGCGGGGCGAGCGATGTGAGCGGGGCAGGGACAGCAGGCAAGGCGGGCGAGACGGGCGATATGAGCGAGGCGGGCGGGACGAGCTGGGCGGGCAGCGCCGGCGGTACGACGGCGGGGGGCGGCATGGGCGGGACCACGGCGGGGGGCGGCACCGGCGGGACCACGGCCAGGGGCGTCATGGGCGGGACGACGGCCAAGGGCGTCATGGGCGGGACGACGATGGAGGGGGCCGCCGGTCGGGTGGTCGTGCGTGCGGTCACTACGCCCCTCGGCCGGATCGCCGCCCTCGGCCGGGCCGAGCTGACGCTTCTCGGGCGCAGCAGGAGCACACTCGCCCTGGCGCTCCTCGTGCCGCTCGTACTGCCGGTCAGTCTGGCCTCGGTGGTCGACGGCATGGACGTGGCGGACGCCGGGCTCACCGCCGGTCTGGTCCTGCTGCCCGCCGCCATCGGCTTCTCGCTGCTGTTCGGGGTGTACCAGGCGCTGTCGTCCGTCTACACCGCCCGGCGCGAGGAGTTGGTGCTGAAACGGCTGCGCACCGGTGAGCTGAGGGACGCCGAGATCCTCTGCGGATCGGCGCTGCCGGTCCTCGCCACGGGGCTGGCCCAGTCCCTGGTACTGGTGGCCGGCTCCACCGTCCTGCTGGACATACCGGTCCCGAAGGCGCCCCAGCTGGCCGTTCTGGGGCTGCTGTCGGGGCTCGCGCTGTGCGCGGCGCTCGCGGCGCTCACCGCGGCCGTGACCCGGACCGTGGAGAGCGCACAGGTCACCACGGCGCCGTTGGTGCTGGTGTCGATGACCGGCTCCGGGATGGCCGTCCCGCTGGAACTGCTCCCCGACCGGCTCGCGTCCTTCTGCGAACTGCTGCCGCTGTCCCCGGTGATCACCCTGATCCGGGGCGGCTGGACCGGGAGCCTGTCCGCCTACGAGGCCCTCGGCGCACTGGCGACCGCGCTGGCCTGGACCCTCCTCGCGGTGTTTGCTGTACGGCGGTGGTTCCGGTGGGAGCCGAGGCGCTGAGGAGCGGTGGAACGGTGTTCGGCTGGATACGGGGGTGGCACGGACGCCACTGGCGCGAACGCAGCAAGGCGGAGCGCGTCGAGCTGCAGAGCGTGCTCACCTGGTACCTCACGACCTGGTTCTTCACCCTGTCCTGGCTGGCGCTGCCGCTGGTGGGCGCCGTCGGCCGGCGGCCCCTGCCGCTGGCACTCGGCGGGTTGCTGCTTCTCGGAGGCGCCCTGAGCTGCGTGCAGGCGAACCGGCTCACCCGGCCGGCGCTCGACCACTACCTGGGCCGAACCGAACTCCCGTCCCGCGCGCTGCGCCCCTCCGCCGTCCTGCTGGCCCTGGAACTGGCGCTGATCCTCGCTCTCGCCGCGCGGGGCGGCACCGACCCGGTGGCGATCAGGCTGTTCATCGGCGCCGTGCTGCTGCCCTTCGGGCTGCTGTACGGGCTCGTCGTCCCCGTCCCGGTGTTCCTGCGGCGGTCCCTCGTGCTCTCCGCCGTGCTCATGGCCGTGTTCGCCTGGACCGCACCGGACCTCGCCGGGATCCTGACGGTCGGGATGCTCACCGCGTTCGGGACGCTCTTCTCGCTGCTGGCCGGTCGCTGCGGCGCCTGGACCCTGTCCGTGCTCTGGGAGGCGGAGCGGGCCCGCGAGGTCGAGGCCCGGCTCGCCGTCGCCGAGGAGCGGCTGCGGTTCGGGCGGGATCTGCACGACGTCATGGGACGGAACCTGGCGGTGATCGCCCTGAAGAGCGAGCTGGCCGTGCAGCTGGCCCGGCGCGGGCGGGCGGACGCCGTGGAGCAGATGATCGAGGTGCAGCGCATCGCGCAGGAGTCGCAGCGCGAGGTGCGTGACGTCGTCCGGGGCTATCGGGAGGCCGACCTCGGGGCCGAACTCGCGGGAGCCCAGGGGGTGTTGCGGGCGGCCGGGATCGCGTGCGAGGTGCACGGGGACGCCGGGGCGCTGCCCGCCGAGGTGCAGTCGGCGCTCGGCTGGGTGGTGCGGGAGAGCACCACGAACGTGTTGCGGCACGGGGCCGCCGAGCGGTGTTCGGTGGCTCTGCGGAGGACGGAGGGGTCCGTGGTGCTGACGGTGGAGAACGACGGCGCGCGGCCGGACGCCCCACCGGACCCACAGCGGGACGACACCGACAGGGGCCGGGAGGACAGGGGCAGGAGCGACGCCTCCCAGGGCGAAGCCGGACGCGACGACGCCGGACGGGACGACGCCGGGTCCGGCAGCGGCGGCAGCGGGGTACCGGGCAGCCGCCCGGGCGCCGGGACTGCCGCGAACTCCGGCGGCGGCACGGGATCCGACGGCGCGGGTCGTGGCGGGTCGGGGCTCGTCGGGCTGCGGGAACGGCTGCTCAGGGTCGACGGGACGTTGCAGGCGGGGTTCGTCGGGACGGGCGGGTACCGGGTGGTCGCGCAGGTGCCGTTGAGCGGGAAGAGCGCTGTGAAGGAGGTCACTTCGTGACGGTGCGGGTGCTGCTCGCCGACGACGAGCACCTCATCCGGGGAGCCCTGGCCGCGCTGCTCTCTCTGGAGGACGACCTGATGGTCGTCGCCGAGGCGGCCACCGGGCCGGAGGCGCTGGCGATGGCCCTGGCCCACCGCCCGGACGTCGCCGTGCTGGATCTGCAGATGCCGGGCGCGGACGGTGTGAAGGTCGCCACATCCCTGCGGACCGAACTGCCCGGCTGCCGGACGCTGATCGTCACGAGTCACGGCCGGCCGGGGCATCTCAAGCGGGCGCTTGCGGCAGGTGTGCGCGGGTTCGTCCCCAAGACGCTGAGCGCCCAGCGGCTCGCGGAGATCATCCGCACGGTGCACGCCGGGAACCGTTACGTCGACCCGGAGTTGGCCGCCGACGCGATCTCCGCCGGCGACTCACCGCTGACCTCGCGCGAGGCGGAGGTGCTCGAACTCGCCGCCGACGGGGCGCCCGTCGCGGAGATCGCCGAGCGGGCCGCGCTCTCGCAGGGCACGGTACGGAACTACCTGTCGTCGGCCGTCTCCAAGCTCGGGGCGGAGAACCGGCATGCCGCGGTGCGGCTCGCGCGAGAGCGGGGTTGGGTATAGTTGGCCTCGCGCCACGGCACCTTCGCACCGGCGCATTGCGGACGTAGCTCAGTTGGTAGAGCGCAACCTTGCCAAGGTTGAGGTCGCGAGTTCGAGCCTCGTCGTCCGCTCCATCGAAAGGCCCCGGTCATCGACCGGGGCCTTTTCCGTCACTCCCAGCCGAGGCCCGTGAGGCGCTCGTAGGCCTCGACGTACTTCGCGCGGGTCGCGTCCACGATGTGCTGGGGCAGCGGCGGCGGGGGCTGCTCGCCGTGCCGGTCCCAGCCGGACTCGCCGGAGGTCAGCCAGTCGCGCACGAACTGCTTGTCGTACGAGGGCTGCGCGCGGCCGGGCTGCCACTGGTCGGCCGGCCAGAAGCGGGACGAGTCCGGGGTCAGGACCTCGTCGGCGATGACCAGGTTCTCGTCCTCGAAGCCGAACTCGAACTTGGTGTCGGCGAGGATGACGCCCCGGTCCCGGGCGATGTCGCGGGCGCGGCCGTAGACGGCGAGGGTCGCCTGGCGGAGCTGGGCGGCGGTGTCGGCGCCGACCTGACGGGCCACCTCCTCGTAGGAGACGTTCTCGTCGTGCTCGCCGACGGCCGCCTTGGTGGCCGGGGTGAAGATCGGGGCGGGCAGTTCGCTGCCGTCGACCAGGCCCTCGGGGAGGGCGAGCCCGCAGACCGTGCGGGACTCCTTGTACTCGACGAGGCCCGAGCCGGTGAGGTAGCCGCGGGCCACGCACTCCACGGGGACCATCCGCAGCGACTTGCAGACCAGGGTGCGGCCGGCCCAGTCGGCGGGGGCGCCGACGGGCAGTTCCGTGCTGAGGACATGGTTCGGGACCAGGTCGGCGAGCTGGTCGAACCACCACAGGGAGAGCTGGGTCAGGATGCGGCCCTTGTCGGGGATCTCGGTCGGCAGCACCCAGTCGAAGGCGGACGTGCGGTCACTGGCGACCATCACGAGGTCGCCCGCCTCGTTCTGGTACAGCTCGCGCACCTTGCCGGTGTGCAGATGCACCAGGCCCGGCACCTGAAGGGGCTCGGGCTTTTCTACGAATCCGGACACGGTTCCTCCCCGTGGTTCTGTCTCAGTGGGCTGATTGTCCCGTACATCGGGATCGGCCGAGGACAGCGGGGTGGGGCGAGCCCCGACAGCGGGGCGGGTGGGCGCGGACAGGGGCGGGTGAGCGAGACCGGCAGGGCGGGCGAGCGGGGCGGGCGAGCGGGCGTACGGATGTCAGTCGCGCTTGCAGATGCGGTCCAGGAGGTTGGCGGTGGCCCGCTGGATGCGGGGATCGGCATGGCCGGGACGGTCCAGGGCCGGGGACCAGGCGAAGGTTCCGGAGGCGAAGACCAGGGCGCCTGAGGAGGCACGGTAGAGGGAGGTCTCCTGGTGACGCAGGGCGCCCTGACTGTCGCGGTACGGGGAGTGGGCGAGGAGGATGCGGTCCTCGTGGGGCGGCAGCGCGGTCCGCGGGAAGTAGCGGTCGGCCTCGCCCGCGACCAGGTGCTCGATGCCGTCGCCCTCGCCTGCTCCGGTCGCCTCCCACAGCCAGTGTCCGGCGTTGCGGACGATCAGCGGGTGCGGCTCGGGCACCCGCCCCGCGTACTGGATGCCGATCAGCTGCTGCTCGGCCCGGTCGATCTCACGCCACAGCGCGGGCCGCCCGGGCCCCCTGCGTTTGCGGCAGGTGAGCAGCCGGCCCGGGACGCCGGACGGCGACGGGCCCAACTCGACCTGCCAGTAGAGGGAGTTGGCGGAGAGGAAGACCAGCGAGGTGCCGCTGTCACGGGCGAGCTCCACGGTGCGGCGCATACGCGTCGACCAGTACTCGTCGTGTCCGGGGAAGACCAGGCCGCGGTAACGGGTGGGGTCGACGGCGCCCACGTGCAGGTCGCGGGCGTCGGCATAGGCGACGTCGTAGCCGTAGCGCTCCGCCCAGCGGATGAAGTCGTAGGCGTGGCCGACGTGCAGCGGAAGGCCCGCGCCGGCGTACGGACGGTCGAAGGAGACCGTGGTCGCCGCGTCGGCCTCGCCGAGGAGCCGACCGTCGTCGTCCCACGCGTGGTAGAGGCTGGCGCCGGTGCGGCCGTCCTCGGGATACAGGTTGTAGGCCTGCCACGTGACGTCGGGAAGCACGAGAAGCAGGTCGGCCGGACGATGGTCGCGGACCGTGAAGGGCACGTGCGACCGGTAGCCGTCGACGGTGGTGAGGACGGCGACGTACGCCCCGACGTTCCAGTACGACGGGACCTGAAGCCGCCAGGAGAGCCACCAGTGATGGCAGGAGACCGTGCGGTCGGCGGTGAGCGGCGGGGGCTGGACGATCCCGGAGAGACGCGGACTGGTGGTGATCTTGGCCGCGCCCTCGCCGTCGTAGTGGCCGATGCGGTAGACGTCGACGCTGAACTCCTGGGGCGGGTCGACCGTGATGTGGAAGTCGACGGCCTCGCCCGGGGCGACCGCGCCCGTGGAGACGAACCCCTTGATCTGCCGGCGGACGTCGTCGGCGGACCGGGGAGCGCCTGAGCCCGGCGCGGTGCGCGGTGCGGGGACGCGGGAACCGCCGACGCTCTGTGCGGCGCCCGGGACCGGGTTCTGGTCCACGTACCAGGGGACGACCTGACCCGTGTCGTCGAAGTACGTCTCGCTGCCGCGCAGCCAGGGGACGGGGCCCTGGCCGAAGGGGTCCGTGACGGCGTGGGCCAGCGCCCCCGACTCCCATCGGCGGGTGTGCTTCGGTCCTGGTCCGGGTCCCATGGTGCTCCCCTCCCCTGTGCCCCGTGATGGCTCGTGGTGACTCGTGACGCTCTTGACGGCTCGTGCCGGGCTCATGCGCACGTGAGCGCTGTGCGCGCCGCCGGGTGCTCGGCGGCGGTCGGCAGCCCGCCGCTCGTCAGCCCACCGCCGCTCGTGGTCCGCCGCCCGCCCCCGCGGCTTGTCCTATGTCCCGCGCCCTTGCCATGGGCTCGTTCGATCCCAGCACATCACATAACGCGCGCAGACAGTCACGATTCGTTGCGGATTGGCCGAAAGTGGAAGACGGTGCTCCGGTGTGGTCCCGGCGGTCGGTGCGCTGCGCGCCTCGCCGCGCTCAGTCCAGCCGCACCGGCTTCTCGGGGCGTATTCCCAGCTCCACCAGCCAGGTCCGCAACGGGACCGCGTCGCCGTCCTCGACGAGGCTGAGGACCCGGGGGGCGAGGTCCGCCACGCGCTCGCCGTCGACCAGGAGGGTCGGGCCGTCCAGCCAGTCGAGGCCGGGGGTCGCGCCGACGGTGTCCATGGCGGCGCAGCACACCATCGCCGTGACGTGGTCGGCGAGGAGCTCCCGGTCGGTGCGCGGCGGCTGGAGGGGGAACAGGGGAAGCGCGTCGTCGTCCCAGAGGGCCGCGTCGGGCCCCTGCCCGGACGCCGGAGGGCCGACGGGAGCCGCGTCCGCGGTCGCCGCCTCCTCCTTGCCGACCTCGACGCCGATGCGTGCGGCGAGGGCGGCGCTGCGCGGGTTGGAGGCCGACGGCTCGTCGCCGTCGGGACCGGCCTCGGGACGCAGGGCCGCGTCCGCCTGCGGGACGGGCCCGGGAGCGGAGCCGGCAGCGAAACGGGCGGCGGCGTCACCGGGGTCTGCACCGGAGTCCTCACCGGCGGATTCGGTGCCGGAGGGCACGCCGGGGGCTCCCGTCAGCGGCAGCGGCGGCGCGGGGGGCCCGTCCGCCGACGCGGGCGCGGGCGTCGGGCGCAGGGCGTCCGCAGCGAAACGACCGTCGGCCGGGACCGCCGTGTCGGTCAGGTGGTCCAGGACGCGGGCCAGGGTGGGCCCGCCTGCGTGGGCGGCCGCCGTGGGGTCGGGCGCCCGGCGGACTCCGAGGGCGTCCAGCACCCGGTGGAGGCGGGCCGCGTCGGTGCGCCACTTACGGTCCACGACCTCGTCCGGGTAGTCGTCCCAGGCCACCGGCGACCAGTGCGGGCCGGGCTCCGCGGGACCGCCATGGAAGAGGCGGGCGGCGAGCAGCGACGCGGCCTCGTCGACCACGCCGGGCTCTTCCAGCAGATCGCAGGCGGGGCGCTCGCCGAGGCGGGAGGCGAAGCCTTCGGCCAGCCGGTCGCGGCGGGACAGCTCGGTGAGGGCGGCGACGACTCCCGCGTCCAGCCGGGAGGGCCAGCGGCCCATCCGCCACGCGGGCAGGGCCACCCGTGTGAGGAGCCGGTCCCAGCCCGCGTACGCCAGGCCCACCTGCTCCTGGGCGACGATGCGCAGCCCGTAGTCCACAGTCTGTGCGCGCTCGGCTGCCGCGGCGGCCACCCCCCGCTCCATCTCGCCGGCGTGGATCTGGCAGCCGCGCAGCATCAGCCGCGCGACCCAGCCGATGCCGGAACAGAAGGGGCGCAGGACGGCACTCCGGCCGGCGCGCTCGGCGCAGACGGCCACCGCGGCGTCCAGCCCGCGCACGTACCGCCGGGCCGCGGCTATGTCGGGGTGGGCGGAGGGGCCCGTGCCGGCGACGACCGGGGCCAGGACGGCCCGCAGTTCTCCCACCCGCATCCACCACAGGAACGGGGAGCCGATGACGAGCACCGGCGCCACCGCCGTACGGCGGTGCAGGGGGCTGTGGGGTCCGGCCGGGCCGGCTATCTCGTCGGCGCCGCGGGGCGGCGGCGAGCCGTGGGCCCGGTGGGTGCGGTCCTCCAACCAGCTGTCGCAGTCCGGTGTGAGGGCTATCGCGGAGGGCGCGGGGACGTCCAGCCGGTCGGCGAGGTCACGGACCAGCCGGTACAGGTCGGGGGCCGCCTGCTCGGCGACGGCGACCGTGGGGCTGACGGCGGGCCGGGCGCGGGCGACCACCAGCGCGATCACCCCGGCCGAGAGCAGGACGACGACCGCGACGACGGACACCGCCCAGCGCACCGCGTCCCAGCCCGCGCCCACGAGATGCCCGGTGGTCCCGCCCACGAGCAGGATCACGGCGGCGGCCGCGGGCAACAGCGCCAGGGCCAGGGCGCGGCTGCGGATGCGCAGCACGGCCAGTGCCCGGGCGCGCGCCGCCTGCGCACCCATCTCCACACCCATACCGGTCATGACCGGAGCTCACCCCCTCCCTGCAGTCCTGTGTCCCCCGGTTGTCTTCGCAGTGCTCACTCCCCCACTGTGGCACCCGCCACCGACATCGCAATGCCGGTGGGCCAAGTGCCGGAACGACGACCGGGACGCTTGCGCCGCACCCTAGTTGGCGCTCCGGCCCCCGTCAGCCGGATAGCGCAGCGCTCACTCGATGGAATGGCTTTGGGGAAAGGTGTATGACACAGGGCAACGATCAGGCCCCGGGTTCCACGGCCCCTCGGTGAGGGGTCCCGTGAAGGCCCGGGGCCTGGATTCTGTCGGGAAGTCGCCTGGTGGGACGCGTAGGACGCGTGGGGCGGGCCCGAGCGGGCCGTTACGCGCCCGCCACCCTCGCGGCGATGTCCGTACGGTGCTGGGAGCCGTCGAGCCCGATGCGCGCGACCGCCCGGTACGCGCGCTCGCGCGCCTCGCCGAGATCGGCGCCGGACGCCGTGACGGACAGGACGCGCCCGCCGGCGCTGACGACCGCGTCGCCGTCCTGCCTCGTGCCGGCGTGCAGCACGTACGCATGCGGGGCGTCCTCGGCGGCCACCTCGGCGAGGCCGGTGATGGGGTCGCCGGTGCGCGGGGCGTCCGGGTAGTTGTGCGAGGCGATGACGACGGTGACGGCCGCGTCGTCGCTCCAGCGCAGCGACGGCAGGTCGGCGAGGTCGCCGGTGGCGGCGGCCTTCAGGACACCGGCCAGCGGCGTCCTCAGACGGGCCAGGACGACCTGCGTCTCGGGGTCTCCGAAGCGGGCGTTGAACTCGATGACCCGGACGCCGCGGCCGGTGATCGCGAGACCCGCGTAGAGCAGCCCGGAGAACGGGGTGCCACGGCGGCGCATCTCGTCCACGGTCGGCTGCAGAACGGTCTCCAGGACCTCCTCGACCAGCTTCGGATCGGCCCAGGGCAGCGGCGAGTACGCGCCCATGCCGCCCGTGTTGGGGCCCTCGTCGCCGTCGAGCGCGCGCTTGAAGTCCTGGGCGGGCTGGAGCGGGACCACGCTCACACCGTCGGTGATCGCGAAGAGGGAGACCTCCGGGCCGTCCAGGAACTCCTCGATGACGACGCGGTCGCAGGCAGCCGCGTGCGCCGAGGCGACCTCCAGGTCGTCGGTGACGACGACGCCCTTGCCGGCGGCCAGCCCGTCGTCCTTGACGACGTACGGCGGGCCGAACGCGTCGAGCGCCTCGGCCGCCTCCTCCGGGGTGGTACAGACGTAGGAGCGGGCGGTCGGCACGCCGGCCGCCGCCATCACGTCCTTGGCGAACGCCTTGGAGCCCTCCAGCTGCGCGGCCTCCTTGGAGGGGCCGAAGACCGGGATGCCGGCCTCGCGCACCGCGTCGGCCACCCCGGCGACCAGAGGCGCCTCCGGGCCGACGACGACCAGTTCGGCGCCCAGCTCGACGGCCAGCGCCGACACGGCCTCGCCGTCCAGGGCGTCGACCTGGTGCAGCTCGGCGACCTCGGCGATGCCGGCGTTGCCTGGCGCGCAGTACAGCGCGGTGACGGCGGGGTCGAGGGACAGTGAGCGGCACAGGGCGTGTTCGCGGGCGCCGCTGCCGATGACGAGGACGTTCACGGGGGTCAGCCTAACGGGCCGAGCACGCGGTGCTTTGTGCGGGCTTCCGAAGGGCGGAGGAGTCCGGGCTTGTGCGTTCCTCCAGGAGCCCTGCTACTCGTTGGTGAACTCCTCCACCACCGTCGCGCCCAGTTCGCGCACGATCAGCTCGTAACCGGAGAGGGCCGACTCGTTGAGGTCGGGGTCGTCGTCCTCCGGGGTGTCGTCCTCGGGGGCCACCGGCTCGGGGACGGCCGGGCGGGACGGCGCGGGCCTGGAGGCGTCGGCCGCGGGGGCCGACGGCCCGGGAGAAGACGCCTGGCGAGCGGGCCCGGCGGACGCGGACGGCGCCGGCGACGCGGCCGCGGCCATCGCCGACGACCCTGTCGAACCGCCACCGCCGTAGCCGCCCGGACCGCCGGGCCCGCCGGCGTTGCCGTACCCGCCCGGGGCGCCTCCCGCGGCGCCGCCGCCTCCACCGAATCCTCCGCCGACCCCTCCGGCGGACGGGGGCGCCGAACCGCCGGACGGGTCGACGACCGCGTCGATCTTCCACTGCACGTTGAACTGCTCGGACAGCGCCTGCCGCAGGACGTCCTCGCTGCCGCTGCTCGCGAAGTTGTCCCGGGCGCCGGCGCTGACGAAGCCGATCTGCAGCGTCGTACCGTCGAACCCGGCGACGTGCGCGTTCTGGCTGAGCAGGATCCAGGTGAACCGGCGGCGGTTCTTGACCGCGTCCAGGATGTTCGGCCAGAGCATCCGGGGGTCAGGACCGCCGGCGGGCGGCACGTACCCGGCGGGCGCGGCGGCCGGCGCGGACGGCCCGCCCTGCGCGGCTGCCGAGGCGGCCGGGGCGGGCGCCGCCGGCGCAGCCGGAGGACGACCGCCGCCCCCTGCGGGCGTGGCCGTGGGCCAGCCGCCGGGCCGACGCCCGCTGCCCGCCGCGGTGGCGGTCGGCCAGGCGCCGGGGGCGGGCTGGACGGGAGCCTCCTCCACGGGCGGCGCGGCCGCCTCAGGAGCCGGCGGCGGAGCAGCAGGCTGGACGGCAGGGGCAGGTGCGGCGGATGCGGCGGATGCGGCGGATGCGGCGGATGCGGCGGGCGGAGTGGACTGAACGGGCGCGGGCCCGTGAGCGCCGGCCCCCTGCCCGGACCCCTGCGGCTGTCCCGGCGCCTGTCCCTGGCCTCGGACGGCGGCACGGGCAGCCGCGGCTCCGCCGCCGTGCACCTCCGGCCCCGGCACGTACCCCATGGTCGGCGCCGTGGGCGCCGTCGCGGTCATCGGGGCCGTGGTCTGCATGGCGGGTGCGCCCTGCACGGCGGGTGCGCCCTGCATGAAGGGTGCGCTCTGCGCCGCCGCCTGTACCCCGCGCTCGATGCGGTCGAGGCGGGCCATGACCGATCGTTCGTCCCCATAGGCGGCGGGCAGCATCACGCGCGCGCAGATCAGCTCCAGCTGAAGACGGGGCGAGGTGGCGCCGCGCATCTCCGTGAGGCCTTCGTTGACGAGGTCGGCGGCCCGGCTCAGCTCGGCGGCGCCGAAGACGCCGGCCTGTGCCTGCATGCGCTCGATGACGTCGACCGGGGCGTCGATCAGCCCCTTCTCCGCCGCGTCCGGGACCGCGGCGAGGATGACGAGGTCCCGCAACCGCTCCAGCAGGTCGGCGACGAACCGCCGCGGATCGTTGCCCCCCTCGATGATCCGGTCCACGACCTCGAAGGCGGCGGCCCCGTCGCCGGTGGCGAACGCCTCGACGACGGAGTCGAGCAGCGAGCTCTCCGTGTACCCGAGGAGGGAGGTGGCCATGGCGTATGTCACACCGGCCTCGTCGGCGCCGGCGAGCAGCTGGTCCATGACGGACATGGAGTCACGCACCGACCCGGCGCCGGAGCGCACCACGAGCGGCAGCACTCCGTCCTCGACGGGGATGCCCTCCTGCCCGCACACCTCGCCGAGGTACTCCCGCAGGGTGCCCGGCGGGACGAGCCGGAACGGATAGTGATGCGTACGGGATCGGATGGTCCCGATGACCTTCTCGGGCTCGGTGGTGGCGAAGATGAACTTCAGGTGCTCGGGCGGCTCCTCGACGACCTTGAGAAGCGCGTTGAAGCCGGCCGACGTGACCATGTGGGCCTCGTCGATGATGTAGATCTTGTAGCGGCTGCGGGCCGGCCCGAAGAAGGCCTTTTCCCGCAGGTCACGCGCGTCGTCCACACCTCCGTGCGAAGCCGCGTCGATCTCGATGACGTCGATGGATCCCGGCCCGTTCCTCGCCAGGTCCTTGCACGACTCGCACTCCCCGCACGGGGTCGGCGTGGGCCCCTGCTCGCAGTTCAGACACCTGGCCAGGATCCGCGCGCTGGTGGTCTTCCCGCAGCCACGCGGCCCGCTGAACAGGTACGCGTGATTGACCCGGTTGTTCCGCAGCGCCTGCTGCAGCGGGTCGGTGACATGCTCCTGCCCGATGACCTCGGCGAACGACTCCGGGCGATAGCGGCGGTACAGCGCGAGAGACGACACGCATACGAGGTTATAGGCGACCGCTGACATCAGACCCACGCCCAGTGCCGCCGCGGGCCCGCCCGGCCTCCGCAAACGCGAGCGCCCCCCACGCACCCGCCAGAGCCGACCTACCCTTGCTGCCTTCCGGCCCTGGGGGAGTTCAGTCAGATAGCGCCGCGTGAGGGGCTGCGCACAGGCTACAGGATCCGAGCGGGGGGAACGAGTTCGCGAGCACTCCTCAACGTCTTGTATTGTTTGCCGCGGAGGATTCGCCTAGTGGCCTAGGGCGCACGCTTGGAAAGCGTGTTGGGGGCAACCCCTCACGAGTTCGAATCTCGTATCCTCCGCCAGTGCCTCACCGGGCACGATGTCGAAGGGCCCCACCGTTCGCGGTGGGGCCCTTCGTCGTTGTCCGTCTCAGTTCGTCTCTGAGCCGGTTTCCGGGAGCTCCCAGAGAGCCTCGCCGACTTGCTGCGCGACTTTGCGGAGCATGGTCCCCGTCACATGCATGTACCGGGCGCGCATCCGGGCCGCTCCCCCAGGCTCCCAACCCATGATCGAGTCGATCACGACGTCCGGGACGCCCAGGATCAGCAGGACGGTAGCGGCGGTGTGGCGAGCGTCATGGAGACGGCCGTCCCGCACGCCCGCGTCCCGCAGAAGCCGCTTCCAGACGTGGAAGTCGGTGTTCGGGCTCAGCGGCCCACCGATCGGCGACGCGAAGACGTATCCCTTGCCCTCCCAGTCCGCCCCGGCCGCGATCCGCTCCCGCTCCTGGGCTTCCTGGTGCTGGCGGAGAATCTTGATCAGAGGACCGGGCAGGCCGATGGTGCGCCGGCCCGCACGGGACTTGGTGGACTTGTGCTCGCGGCGCGTCTGCTCCTTCTGAGGGCAGTAGCCCGCCTTCCGGCCGCACGGACTGGCACCGCAGCCGTGGGCGTACCTGGGGCGCAACCGGTTCTTACGGATGCGGACGTACCCCGCGTCGAGGTCGACGTCCTCCCAGTGCAGCCCGAGCGCCTCCCCTTGCCGCAGGCCGAGCGCCAGGGCGACGACCCAGCGCGCACTGTTGCGAAGCTTGGCCGCCTCGACGAGAAGGCTCTGCACCTCTTCGATCGTGTACGGCTCGATGTCCTCCTCTTCCAGGCGAGGAGCTTTGGCGATCTCGGCCGCGTTCGTTGCGACGTGCCCGCGCCGGACGGCTTCACCGAGGGCGACCCGGATCGTCCGGTGAGCGTGGTGGGCGGTGCCGGCCGAGCTCCCGGAGGCCTGCATCTTCCGGTAGAAGCGTTCGAGGTGCTCGGGCTCCAGGCGGTCGAGCTTGTGCGCGCCCAGGCCGGGGACGAGGTGAACGCGGACGTCGACCTCGTAGCCGTCGTACGTGTTCTCGGAGACGTACGGCTTGGCGATGTTCTCGACCCAGTGCTCAAGCCAGGCTTGGAGCGTCCAGCTCTGCCCCGGCTTCCTGAGCTTCTTGTCGTCCCGCGCCCTCTCCATCTCTCGGACGGCCTTGGTCACCTCAGCCTTGGTCTTGCGCTCGATGTGGCGGCGGTCGGGCTTGCCGTCATCACGGACGCCGACGGTCACACGGCCATGCCACTTGCCGTCCTTACCGAGGTAGATCGACGAGGCACCGTTGGGCTGACGAGTGCGGTTCTTCTCTGCCATGTCGTCCCCTCAGGCCGCTTGGGCGGGTCGGTGGCGCAGCTTGGCCACGTAGGCGGGCAGGGCGTCGGCGGGAACTCGACGGAGCCGCCCGACGGTGACCGACTCGATCTCTCCCGCGAGCACGAGCCGGAAGCACGTCGTACGGCCGATCCGGAGCCGCCGGGCGGCTTCCTCGACGGTCAGGAGGACCAAGGACGGGTCGAAGGGTTCCAGCAGGGTGACGGTGGCTTGCGGCTCAGCCATGAGTGGGTTCTCCTTCCGTTCCGGGGGCGGGTTCGAGGGATGCGGCGAGCCAGGCTTCGGCGTCGGAGAGGCCGGTACCGGCGAAGACCCAGTGCGCGAGGACGTAAGTCGTCTCCGGGGTGGGCTCGTTCGCCGCAGCTTGGGTGCGTCGCCACTCGGCGCGGGCATCGCGGAGTGCGCCGAGCGTTGTGGAGTAGCGGCGGGACTTGGTGGAGAAGTGGCCGCGGAAGCCGAGCATGTGGGCCCAGGCCCGCAGGCGAAGGTGTTCGAGGTCCTTGCGGGCGCCGAGAGCCCAGGCGGTCCGGATGAGGCGGCGGGCGTGCTCGCTGATGTCGAGCTGGGCGAGTTCGGCGACGAACTTCAGCGGCCGGTCGAGAGCTCCAGTTGCCGTCTCCGCGCCCTTGGTGGCGTACTTGGCGACGTAGGCGGCGACCGCGCGTTCGGTGAGCTCCTGGCCGTCGTTGAAGTCGGCCGAGCGGATGGTGCGGACGTCGAGTTGGCGGCCGAAGGCGAAGCTGTGGGCACGGCCGTCGATGGTCGGACCCTCGACCTGGACCTTGGACGCGGCAGCGCCGATGGCATCGGTCAGCAGCTCGGCGGTGGCCCACGTCGGAGGCGGAGTCTCGCCGCCGCCGGGGCCGTCGATGCGTATGACCGCGTGGAAGTGGACCGCACCCCGCTTCTGGTACTCGGCGACCTTGGCGAAGGACACGCGGGCGTGGTGGCGGAGCTCCCGCTGTGACAGACCGGCGCGCTTGCCGACCTCCCGGCGCAGGTAGATCGAGAAGCGTCGCCAGAGGGGCCCGGCATGCGCGTTCCAGAGCACGGCGGCTTCGTAGTCGTAGGTGTCCGGGTTGAGCGGGGTGCCGAGTTGCTCGTCCTCCTGGTCGTGCTGGGTGCCGCAGCGGCAGGGGCGTCCGTCGGTGCGGCGGTTGTGGACCGGGCCGAAGCCGGGGGCGGTGAAGGTGGCGAAGACGCGGGGGTGGGTGGCGACGTGTTCGGGGGTGCCCTTGCCGCCGCGCAGTCCGGCGGTGATCAGTTGGAAGGTGTCGCGGCGGTAGACCTCGGAGCAGGCCGGGCAGCGGGTCGTGCGGCGGTTGTTGCAGCGGACGAGGAGTTGGCCGGCCGGGAGGTCACCCGAGTCGAGGTGATGGAGGATGCGGCCGATCTCGCCAGTGGCGGTGTCGACGTCGTACTCGGTGCGGTGGCCGTCCAGGCGGATCGGGTGGGTGCAGCCGCCGAGCCCGGAGAGCTGGCGGAGGATACCGGGCAGGGTGCCGCCTGCGGCGAGGTTGCTGATTTCCGGGAGAGGGGGCGAGGTGGCGGGGGTGAAGATGACGGTGCTCCTTCTGACGGGCACTTCAGGAGGGGTGGGCCGCCGGGGTGGCGCGTACGTGGCGGTGTCGCGCCGCCCCGGAGGTCTGGCCGCAGGTCAGCGGCGGTGGTGGTCGCGGAGCAGGGAGCGCAGGACCACCGCGGCGACGGCGACCGAGATGGCCGTGACGGCGACGGCGGCCAAGAGCGCGGTGAGGACGACTCCGCCGACGAGCACGGCTGCGACGGTCTTCTGGTCGATGGAGACCGACGGGAGCGAGCGTCGGACCGGGATGGGGGCCGGCTCGGTCGGTGCGTGGCTGTGCGCGGGCGGCGGGGTGGGGTTGTCCGGGTACTTGGGCAGGAACACGGCGAAGTCCTTATCTACTCGTCTAGTCATGCGGGCCGTTTACGACGTCCACGCCGGTACGCGTGCCGGACTCGATGGCCGGGGCGAGGAAGGTGCGCGAGAGCCAGAAGCCGAAGAGGGTGATCAGGACGACGATCCAGATGCGGACGCCGAGGTACTTGATGGCCGCCCAGGCGAAGAAGCCGAGGACGACGACGAGCGGAAGGCTGACGGTCACGGGGTACGGGGTCCTTTCAGCGGACGGGGCAGCGGTGGGTGCGGGCGGCGAGTTCGGCGGCGGCTCGGCTGTCGTAGTCGGCGGAGAAGTTGCAGCGCGGGGCGGTGCAGGCGGCGGTGTGCTTCTCGCGGCCGCGGTGGTCGTAGGCGGTGCCGACCTGGACGGGGCCGATGCGGGTGACGTTGCGGAAGCGGCGGTTGGCGGTCATCAGAGCTCCCTTTAGAGGTGGGCGGCGATGGCTTCGGCCATGGGCGCCGGGACACCGAGGCGGGCGCGCAGGGTGGTGACGTCCATGGGGGTGCCGGTTCGGGTGCGGTGTTCGGCGGCGACCTTGCGCGCGTGGTCGATGAGGGCTGCTGGGACCGGGACGGCGGGGCGCTCCGGCGGTGCCTCAATGCCGGGTGATGCCGGGGTGGGCGGCTCGGGGGCCGTTTCGGGCTCGTCCTCCTGGTCCTCGATGACCTCGACGTCGTCGGCCGTCTTGGGTGTGGTGTGGGCGAGGAGGGTTCCGCCGAGGAAGGCGACGGCGGGCCAGCCCGCGACGAGGATGCGCAGCCAGGCCGGGACGTCGTCGAGGTCGAGCAGGCCGGCCGTGGCGATGTTCGCGCCGAGGGACGCGGCGAGCGCGATGACGAACCAGCACCAGGCCGCACCCTTGGCCGAGCCGGAGCGCAGTCGACGCCAGGCGGCGACGAGCAGCAGGTCGACGGAGACGGGATAGGCCCAGGCCTTCCAGCCGTCCTGTCCGGCCGCCACGGCGACGTCGTGGATGTGCGCGAAGGACAGCGCGGCGGCGATGAGCGCCTGGACGAGCACCGCGTCGACCCGGGCCAGTTGGGCGCGCATGAGGGCGGCTCCTTTCGGAATCAGGCATGGGAGGGGTAGGGACGTGGCGCGAGACGGTCACGCCGACCGGGTGGAGTGAGGCTCAGTCGGTGAGCGGGTGCGGCTGGACTGCTGGACCTGGCCGCTCGGCGGAGGGCAGCGGGTCGGGTACGTAGGGCCGGAATGGCTTCAACGCGGGAAGGCTCGGCACCAGATGTGCCGTCTCCCGGCAGGCGTCGGCGGCGTCGCCGAGGGAGAGATACGGGGTGCGGATACGCGACCAGCCGCCGGAGGTGTCGCCCGCGACCGCGAGGCCGGGACGTTCGGCGGGGATGGCGCAGGCGGCCAGCACCGCTTCCGGCGCGATGTCGCCGAGGGCCATCTTCGCGGAGGCCTCATCGTTCACGCGGTGGCAGACCCGGCCGGTGAGCTGGGCCCGGAGCATGGTCGCGCCCTTGCCGAGTTCGGCACCGAAGCGCTGCCCGCAGACCTCAAGGTAGATGCCGGCCGCGCGGCCGAGCTGGGCGAGGCGGATGAGCTGGGTGACCATTTCGTCGCGCCGTTCCTCGTCCTTGCGGGTGGCGGTCAGGAAGAGTTCTGCCACCTCGTCGACGAACAGCACGATGGGCACGGGCCGTTCGCTCTCGGGCAGGCCCCAGATATCCGAGGTGATCTCCTCGTCCGGAGTGCCAGGGGCTATGCCCTGCCGGGCCTTGATCAGGTCGTATCGGTCCTCCATTTCCTTGACCAGGACAGGCAGCAGCTCTGCGGCTTCGTCCGGGTCGGTGGCGAGCGCCGAGAGGCGCGAGGCGAACGGGGCCAGCTCGACCCCGCGCTTGCAGTCGACGCCGACGAGAGCGACGTCGTGACGGGCGAGTCCGGTGACCAGGTGCCGGAGGTACATGGACTTGCCCGACAGTGTCGCGCCGAGCGTGAGTTGGTGGGGAACGGCCCGGTAGTCGCGGATGAAGGGCATGGCGTCCTCCCGCAGCGCGACCGGCACCTTGAGGAACCCGCCCTCGACCTTGCGCGGCATCCGCACCTTGCGCAGGACGTCGAAGCCGACGAGCCGCAGTTCGACGACGCCAGGCTTGACGGTGGTGACGTACACGGCGTGAACGCCCCAGGCATGCCGGAGCCGTTCGGCCGAGGCCGCGACGTCGGCGGGTTCCTGTCCGGGGGCGAGCCGCAGCCGCAGCCGTAAACCCGTCGATGTAGGGCGGATGATGCCCCGACGAGGCGGGACGGGCCGCACCTCCCGCCGAGTGGTGGCCTTGACTGCGAGGACGCGCAGCCGGGACGGCGCTACGGTCAGGCCGCAGGCCTCCATGACCGAGGCGTACGAGCTGAGCAGTCGGACGGTGGATATCGGCCCGCCGACGGCCGACCAGTAGACGCCGGGGTGGTTGGCCCGGGCGTAGGCGGCCCCACCGCCGAGCCCGGCGACAGGACCACCCACCTCCAGAAGCGTCGCGAGATCGGACATCAGGCCGAGGCCCCCATGACGGCCGGGAAGGCGGCCGGGGTGACGGCGGCGGCCCGGAAGGCGATGCCGTGACGCTGCTGGCCGTTGAACACGGACTCCCACGGCCGGGCGACCAGCCCCGGCAGCGAGACCGGCGCGCCGAGGTTCAGTCCCTCGGAGACGCCGCCTTCCGGGACGGTGACCTTGATGAGCGAGGACTCTCCGTCCTCGATGTAGACGACGCCGATGGTCATCAGCGCCTCACCGCTGACGGCGTCTTTCGCGATCTCGCCGGTCTGACGGTCGCGGACCTTCGGCTCGGGGGCCTCCGTCAGGAGGATCGTCGCGGCGGAGGTCTCCACACGGATGGTGCGCACAGTAGCGCTCCTATCTACTCGTCTATACAAGAAGCGATCTGCGAGCCCGATCTCCCGGGCTCACGACGATCACCTTGACACACAACTTGCCCACTCGTCTATACGAGTATGCGTGTTGGAGTGTACGAGTTCGAGAAGCGTGCCGGCCACTGTCAGACCCGTCCGTCAGAATCCGGCCATGCTGATAGCGACAAACGCCAACGGCCTCGTGGTGAAGCGCCCCTCGAAGCCGGCCATCGGGACAATGCTCGCCAACTTGCAACGCGGCATGGAGCACATGGTGCTTGAGCGGCAGGAGGAGGACCTTGAAGGGGACTGGTACATCCAGGTCCTGTTCCGCGCCAACAACACCTACCAGCTGGAGTACCGGGACGGCGTCCCTGCCGAGCACTACCAGACACAGACCGCCTCGCAGGAGAAGGTGCGGGAGGCGCTCATCGGCTGGGCCACCGGCAGGCCGGACTGGCGCGAGGGCTTCATGTGGAACAACATCGGCGACATGTTCACACCGGAGGCCTAGCACCCCACCGACACCGGTCATGCGATCACGTCGCCGGGAGCTGGTACGCCAGGACGTAAGCATCCGCCGCCATGACCGTGTCACAGACCTCGACGGGCCGCTTCTCGGTGTCGAAGGCGGTCCGGATCAAGTGAATGACCGGCACGCCGGCCGCCAGCCTCAGCGTGCGCACCTCGTCCGGCGAGGGCATCCGAGCGCGGATCTCTTCCTCGAAGTGGTCGAGGCGGTGGCCCAGCTCTTCGAGTCGGGCGTAGATGCCGCCGGGGCCGGGGTTGGGTTCGGCGATCTGCGTGCCGCGGGCGATGTCGAGCGGCAGGTAGGAGGTGGCGAACTCGACCGGCCGCCCGTCGAGGAGGTAGCGGCGCCGACGCGCGAGAACCCGCCGCACGGACCCGAGCCGCGTGGAGATGTCCTGACTCGCCTTCTCTTCCTTCACCTCAAGACTGTCAACCTGGGGGTGGCTGCCGACGGTGTCCGCCTCGACGATGAACGCGGCTTTCCCCTGCTCGCGGTGACGACGGGCGAACCGGTCCGAGGCGAGACGCCGCACAGGCGGACGCGGCCGTACGAAGACGCCCTTGCCGTGCTCGGCGTGGACGAGGCCTTCCCCCTGGAGGATGGAGAAGGAGTTGCGGACCGTCATCCGGGAGACCCCGTAGTGGTCGACGAGCTCGGCCTCCGAGGGCAGCTTCTCGCCCTCCCGAAATCGCCCACGATCGATGGCCTCACGCAGCTGGTCGGCGATCTGCCGGAAGACCGCACGATCACTCGTGGGGTCGAGATCACCGAGCAGGCCCGAAGAAAGAGGGCTCACGTGTGTACTCCTTTAGGTATCTAGACGAGTGGGCGAGTGCTTGTTGCTACGGTGGAGAGCCTAGCCATCCGAGAGGGCCGAGGAACGTGAGCACAGAACGCCCGCACTCCGTGAGCGTGGCCGGGGTCGTCGTCGACGCCCAGGGCCGGGCCCTCCTGATCCAGCGCCGCGACAATGGCCACTGGGAACCGCCGGGCGGCATCCTCGAACGCGAGGAGACCGTTCCCGAAGCCCTTCAGCGCGAAGTCCTCGAAGAGACCGGCATCAAGATCGCACTTCCCGCGACCCTCACCGGCGTCTACAAGAACATGACAGGCCTGATCGTCTCGCTGGTCTTCCGCTGCGAGGCGGCCGACGGCACGCCGACCACCGGTGACGAGACCCGCGCACTGCGCTGGGTGACCCGTGAAGAGGTTTCCGAACTCGCCGACGAGGCGTACGCGATCCGCGTCATAGACGCACTCGACGCGGCGTCCCCGCCGGCCATCCGCGCCCACGACGGCGTGAAACTCGTCTAGCCCGAACCCGCTGCACATGGCGGCCTACCAGCATGAAGGAACTTGTATGCACGAGTATACGAGTACTGCCCGGGTCTGGGGACTGTCTTGCCCAGGTTTCCCGGAAGAGGTCAGCCGGGCCCGCCGCTGGACACGCGACGTCCTGCGCGGCTCCCCTTTTGCCGAGGACGCCGAGCTGATCGTGAGCGAGCTAAGCGCGAACGCGATCCTCCACACGGCGAGCGGCCTTGAGTCCGGCAGTTTCCACCTGGCCGTAGCCGTCTCGGCGCAGGTGGTCGCGGTATCCGTGACGGACGCCGGAGGCACGGGCACGGCCCCGAAGATCGAGCACCAGGACCAGGACGCCGAACACGGCCGCGGACTCGGCATGGTCAGCGCGATCGCCCACCGGGTCGTCGTCCATGACAGCGAGGCCGGCCACACCATCACGGCGGAGCTATTCACCGACGCACTCCGAGGGGGCCACCCGTGCTGAAGACGACGACCAGGCCAGGCTTCTGGTGCGAGTGCTGGACTCAACGGCTCGACGGACGACGCCCACCGACGCTCTTCGGATCCTTCGACGCCTACTCGGCGGTCGAGGCGAACAACTGGGTGGCGACGATCCTGCGCACCATCTCACCCGCACTCGACACGGCCGCTTCCCAGGAAGCATGGACGCGACTCCACGACGACCGCATCGACACAAGGCGAGCCCTCTTGCGCCGCGAGCCCTGGACCGTGTCCATCACGCACGTCAGCACGCGCATCACATGGACCGTACGACCAGCGCTCTTCCTGCCCCTTGCACACCGCCACAGCGTCGAACTCCCAGCCTGCGCAAACGACTTCAAGCCCCGCACAACCGACTGAGTTACAACCTTCTTTACGGGTTCAAGGCGGCTCGCTCCGCTCCCCGCGCGCGGCCCGGCCCCCGGCCGGGCCTGCGCTCCTGTCTCCGCCCCGCTCCAGCCCGGCCGGCACCCGTGCCGCGCTCAAGGCGATCAGCCACTCAATGTCAGAGAAGGGGTACGTCGTGGCTGGGGCGGTCGGCTCCACGGCTTTAGGCAGCCACTTTGGCGCGAGCCTCGAAGATCATGGCCCCAACGTCGTGCTCTACCGGGCAGGTCCACAGACTGCCCGACGCGCCGGAAGCTTACGGGGCCATGATCACTCGCGCCAAAGCAGCTCCAGCCCAAAGCCGCTCCGCCGACCTCGGAGTAGAGGTCCGGAGATCAGTCATCCAGTTTTAGTTCCGACGTGATTGAGGATGGCTGGATCTCACGGTACACGGCGAGAGGAATAACTGAAATTGCTGGCCAACTCGGCGCTTCACTCAACCCCATTCTCTCCATCTCCCTGCTAGCCTCCTGAATCATCTTCTCAAGAATTCGGCGATTCATCTGACCTTCAGTGAACGAATTTTGCAGCGTCTCAGCGATTCGCTCAAATTGACTTTCCGATGAAGCGGTGTCTTTTCGCGGAATTCTGCTAATTGTGGCGACCGTAGTCCACTCTTGCGGATCAGCACCTAGGCGAGAAAACAGGACTTCCTTTTCCCCTGCCAGGTAGCCGCCAGGATCCGCAATGACGCCCGAATACTGACACTCCCATTCCTCCTCGCCGCAAGGGTAGACACGAAGAGTCAAATGATCTCCATACATTGACCGCACAATCTTGGTCAAATCTACGGAAAATGACTTATCCTCACTGAACTCGTCGAATGCGGAAGCAGAAGCGGCGAACGAAGCAGGGTAAACAATCACCGCCGGGCCAGTCACTCGAATTAGCGAACCTGGTCGCAACGCTTTATGGATTCGTCCGCGATGCCAATTCTTTGATCTCGCCGATACTTCGCTCACGTCGAGAATCATTTGGGAGTATTCGGCAACCTCCTCTAGCATCGCAACGTGAAGATCTGCGAGGGATCGAACCTCCTGCTCGCTCGCTCCTTCTTCATGCTTAGGACCGTCCATCCCGACCAATGACGCATTCCAACGCTGCGTGCGCTCCGACCGCCTCTCCTCAGGCAGCCCCGAGGACAGTTGAGCGAGCAGAGTGCGGACTCTGGGCGTGTCGACATAGAGGTACTCCCGGACACTGGATTTCACGCAAGTTACCCTTTCACGACTAAATCGCAGACTCGAAGAAAATGGCGAGCTTGAATCTGGTTAGCCGGAATCCGCGACGGAGTCAAGCTTTGGCCAGAGCAAAGCAGCGGGTAGTCGAGGGTCCGTCTGGGGCGATGGAAGGGGGTAGAGTGCCACCATGTCCTTGAGTGTCGAAGAACTTGCTCTTCTTGAGTATGTGTACGACCAGGCAGGTCGTGATATTTCGCAGCGAGTGGATCTTGAGTCGGCTCCTTTCGACCCTGACTTCGTAAATATTGCTTCACGTCGTTTGATGAGTGTCGGCTTGCTCGAGTTGGCCTCCGTGATCGGCGACTTTAAAATCACCCACCAGGGCCTGAGTCTTGTTTCCAAAATTCGCGCCAAACGAAAGAACGGCCCCGCCCGTACTGCCGATCTTCGCCTGTCGCTTGTGCTTTGGCTCTATGATCAATATCTGAATGGTGACCAGCCTGAGAGCACTGAGGAATTCATCTCTTCGGAAAGATCTTGGTTCCTTGGGCAACGTTTCTCTGAGCGAGAAATTTTGCAGTCGGTAGAATATCTCAAATCTGCCGGCCTGATCAAGGGCATTGAGGTTGATCAGGTCTATCATTTGCTTCGGCCTACCTTGACTCCCGTCGGCGTGAACTGTGCAGAAAGCGAGAAGCCCGTGTCGGAATTCCTGAACCCACCTGCATCCAGCGGCGGCACCACTTTCAACGTCAGGATCGACGGATCTCAAAACGTCGTAGTTGGCACTCAATCGGATTTCACCCAAAACAACACGTCCGGTATTGATCCGGCAGTACTTGCTCAGTTGACTCACTTCGCGACTACTGCCCGTCAAGGGATTCCCTCGTATGGTCTCGACGAGACGCAACAGGTAGAAGTGGAGCAGATTGCAGGAGAGTTGGAAGCTGAGGCGACTGGCGACGCTCCGGATCGTGGACGTCTGCGGCGCTTGACAGACAGTCTCATCGCTGCCCTGAGCCCTGCGGCTGGGTCTGCTCTCGGCGGGATTGTAACTTCGCTGGGCGAGCAGGCTGCGGCAGCCATCGGCGGCTGATCCCCAGGCACCTTGCATGCGGCGGCGCGCTTCCGTCTCATTTTCCGTCTCATTCAGCGCCGTTCGCGGACGTTCAGACGGGACCGGAGGCGGTAGCCGCTCAGACGACCGGCCGCCCATGAACGCAGGTGAACGGTCCCATCCGAGACCCCCGAGCCCACCACCACAGTTGGAAAGCGTGTTGGGGGCAACCCCTCACGAGTTCGAATCTCGTATCCTCCGCCAGTGCCTCACCGGGCACGATGTCGAAGGGCCCCACCGTTCGCGGTGGGGCCCTTCGTCGTTGTCCGCCTTCTTGTGCGAGGGCGGCGGGATGTTCGTGGGTCGGGCCGCCCCCGCCCCGCCCGAGCCACGAGCCCGTGATCGTGTCGTCCGCGACGTCCGCGACGCCGAGGACCACGGGGGCGGTCCCGGCGGTGTGCCCAGCGTCCCGAGCCGCGATCGCCGCACGTTCGGCGCGGACGGCACTCGTACAGTTGTCGCATGGTGGCTGCGACTGTCCGTGAGTGGCACGACGAAGAAGGGTGGGGCGTGCTCGACTGTCCCGAGACACCCGGCGGTTGCTGGGGCCACTACGCCGACATCCAGGCGAAGGGCGTTCATACGCTGTCGCCGGGCCAACGGGTGGATCTCCGGTGGGAAGCCCCCGGCTTCAAGCAGGACGGCTACGCCTACCGCGCGGTGAACATAGTGCCTCGGCCTGCCTGACATCCACGTCTGACGTCCACGACGCCGGACGGCGGCGACCACGCATGCCCGGCGCGGTGGGCGTTCACGGGGTGCGGTCGGCGAGGAGGGTGAGCTCGTCGAGGAAGGCCTCCGCCAGCAGTTCGGCGTCCTGGCTGCCCGAGTTGGTGGCGACGCTCAGGGTGTGCCCCTGGGTGCAGCCGCCCAGCGCGAAGGTGGCCGTGTCGGCCGGCGGCACCATGGGGACGATGGTCAGGCGGCGCAACGGCCGTCCGGCCAGGGTCTGGCCCTGTTCGCGCAGGTGGACGTAGGAGCAGGCGGCCGGCGCGTACGCGGGCGCGAAGATCTTCCCGCCGGCCAGGGCCATGGTCGCCCCGGGTACCGCCGCGAGCGTGCTCTCGAACAGCTTCTCGGAGGCGCGCCGGGGCCGGGTGACGGGGGTCAGCAGACCGGTGCACGCGGTCAGCCGGGCCGCGGGGTCGGACAGGGTCACCGGCGCGGGCACGCGCACGTTGGCGAACGCGTTGCCCAGGAACTCACCGCAGTCGTCGGGGCGTTCGTCGACCGGGACCGACAGCCAGACCTGCCCCGGCTCCCGGCCTCTCTCCCGCGCCTTCGCCCGAGCCCGGTCGCCGTCGCCGGTCCTGTCGCCGTCGCCGGTCCGGCCGCCGTCGGAGACCGCCGCGGACGCCGCGGAGACCGGAGGGGCGGCCTCCGCGGCGGACAGGCACGAGCGCAGGACGCCCGCCACCGTCGCCAGGAACACCTCGTTGGTGGTCGCCGTGCGGGCGGACGCGGCCTCGCGCGCGGCCCGCAGCACGTCCGAGCGCAGCCGCACGACCGTGTACGCCGGCTCCCGCGCCCCCCTGTGCGGCAGCGGGACCGCGCGTCCCGCGGTGAGCAGCCCGGGCGGGCCCCCCGCGGCCGGAGCCGGCCGGACCGTCCGTCGCCGGGGACCCGGCACCGCCAGGGAGGCGGCGCCGTCCAGCGGGCCGCCGTCGTCGAACAGAGCTCGCAGCAGGGTCGTCAGCGAACGGCCGTCGAGAAGGCTGTGGTGCATCCGGAAGAGGAGGGAGAACTCCCCCTCGGCGGCGCCCCGCAGCAGGTGCAGGCTCCACGGGGGCCGGTCGGCGGGGAACGGCGTGTGGAACCACAGCCGCACGGCGTCCCGCAGGGTGCCGTCCGCCTCGTCGACCTGCCGGCCCAGGTCGTGGCCGTCCCGCCGCGCCCAGCGATGCCGGCCGGTCCACCAGGCGAGGCCCGTCCGGGGTCCGCCGGGGGCGACCAGGGTCTGGGTGAGCCGGGGCAGCGCCTTCCAGCGGTCGCCGACCAGCGCACGCAGCTCGTCCAGCGCGGGCGGGACGCCCGTGAAATCCAGGGCGATGCCGGCGTTGGGCGGGCCGAACGGCCAGCGGGCCATGCCCTCTTCCATCAAGGGCAGATGCGATCCGGGCATGAGACTGCTCCTGTCGTGGGCGTCCCTGGCGGGGGGCCGGTCCCACGCGGGGCCGGCCATCGGAGGACGAGGTCCTGTCCCTCCAACGGCCGATCCGGGCGGCGGTCACGTCCTGCGCGGCCCGCGGGTGTCAACGCACGGCCCTGACGGCTCCCTGATGGGGTGACACTGCAGCAGGTTTGCGGACGCGGACCGTGTCGGAGCGCCTTTAATCGGGACTCCGCGTCCGCCTTCGGGCGCCCCGTTCCAGTCCACCGCCCCGGCCCCGCGCCGGACAGGAGTTGTCTGTCGTGCCTGGTCCTCAACCGCATCCCGCGCACATCGCCGTGTTCAACGTTCCGATGCACGGGCACGTCAATCCGACGCTGGGGGTCGTCGAGGAGCTCGTACGGCGGGGTCATCGGGTCACCTACGCCGTCACCGAGGAGTTCGTGCACCAGGTGAAGGCGGCCGGCGCCGAGCCCGTGCTCTACCCGGACGCGGGGGACGGCTCGGAGGCGCCGGAGGAGATGGGCGAGGGGTTCGACCGGGTCGTCGACACGGCGCTGGCCTCCCTTCCCGCCCTGACCCGGGCGTTCGACCGGGACCGTCCGGACCTGGTGCTGTGCGACGTCTACGCCTTCGCCGGGCTGCTGCTGGGGGCGAGCAGGAAGACGCCCGTCGTGGTGGCGTCCCCCACCCACCTGGCCTACGACGGCATCGTCCCCGAGTTCTTCGGCGTGCCCGGGCTGCCCCAGATCCCCGGCTTCGGAAGACTGACGGCCGCCTTCGCGGAGCACGGGGTGGACAGCGCGCGGATCCTCGAGCTCGTGCACCCGGAGCACGCCGTCGCGTTCTTCCCCCGCGCCTTCCAGCGCAGGGCGGAAACCGTGGCGGCACGCAATGTCGCGTATGTCGGACCCGCGCTCGGAGACCGGTCCTACCAGGGTTCCTGGCAGCCGCCGCGGCCGGACCTGCCGGTCCTGCTGGTGTCGCTGGGCTCCCAGTTCACCCGGCGGCCCGACTTCTACCGGTCCTGCGTCCAGGCCTTCGCCGAGCTGCCCTGGCATGTGGTGATGTCCGTCGGCCACGCCGTCACGCCGGACGAGCTGGGGCCGCTCCCCGACACCGTCGAAGTCCATGCGCACGTGCCCCAGCTGGCTGTGCTCGCCCACGCGGACGCCTTCGTCACCCATGCCGGGATGGGCGGCACGATGGAGGCGCTGCACTACGGCGTGCCGCTGGTGGCGGTGCCGCAGATGGCCGAGCAGCGGGTCAACGCGGCCCGGATCGAACAGCTCCGGCTCGGCGTCCATCTGCCGCGCGAGACCGTCACGCCCGAGGCGCTGCGCGAGGCCGTCCTGCGGGTGTCGTCCGACCGGGACGTCCGCGCGGGCGTGGCCGCCATGCGCCGGGAGATCACGGAGGCCGGAGGCGCGGGCGCCGCGGCCGACCTGATCGAGCGGGCCCTGTAGACCGCAAGTCACCGCAGGCCCGCGGTCGTCACCGGGGCCCGCCGTCCCGGCAGCCGCGGCGCCGGGACCACACGCCGGCCCGGGAGGCCGGGACCCTGTTCCGAGGAGCGACCCCTTGATCCACACCCTGGCGTCCGACGTCCGCCGCCCGAGCACCGCGCGCCCGCCCCACGACGCGCCGGACCGTCGCCCGCACCTCTATCTCCGTCAGGTTCGCATGAGCGATCTGGACTCCATGCAGCATGTGAACAACGCACGGCTGCTCGAGATGATCCAGGACGCCCACATCGACCTGTTCTACCTGCGCCCCGGGCTGCCCGGGCAGGAGATCCGCCCGCGGTTCGTGTACGCGCGCCACGAGCTCGACTACACCGAGCCGCTCGTGCTGGAGCCCGAGCCGGTCACCATCGTCACGACCATCGGCGACCTGCGCCGCTCGTCCTTCCGGGTCACCAGCCGCGTCACCCGTGACGCGCGGGTGTTCTGCACCTGCGTCAGCACGGCCGTCGCGTACGACCCCGACGCGCGCTGCTCGCGACGTCTCGAGGAGGAGGAACTCGCCCTGGCGGCCCGCCACGCCACTCCGGAGCCGGGGCGCTGACGCCGCACCCGAGGTGCGCCCCGGGGCGGCGTCGGCGGCCTCAGCGCTCGATGCGGACCGGCTTCGTCACGCTCACCTGGTCGACCTCCGACACCCGCACCGTCACCTTCATCTCCCAGTCCCCCGGGATGGGCAGGTTGACGGCGTCGGCGCCCCAGTAGCCGCCCTTGTCGGTGACCTTGGCGTCGAGAGGACCGACGTCCTGGTCGGGGAGGGTGAAGGAGATGCGCAGTTCGGGCACGGTGACGAAGCCGCCGTCGGCGCCGTAGACCACGGCCTGCAGGTTGTTGTCGCCCACCTGCCCCGGGTCGAGGGTGACCTGCGCCTTGCCCCGGACGCTGCTGACGCCCGGCGAGCCGAAGGAGAAGGGGACGTCGATCACGGAGGCCACGGGCAGTCCGGCGTCCTGCCCGGCCGCCGCCGCCTCGGTCGCCGCCCTGCCCGGCAGGGTGCCGGTGAGCACGGTCGTCAGGACGAGCACGACGACCGCGACGACGACCTCGACCAGTACGGACCGGCGCAGCGACCGGCGCGGGTCGACCGGCGTGCGGACGGCCACGGAGGCACGGCCCGACCCGGCGGAGGAGCCCCGGGCGGAGCCTGTGGAAGAGCCCGCGGAGGAGCCCTCGGAGGGCGGCTCTTCAGCCGGGAGCGCGGCCTGCGTCGGCCCGTCGCCCGTCGGCCCGTCGGCCGGCGATCCTTCGCCCGTCGGACGGCTTCCCGTGTCGTCGTCGGCCTGAAGCCGGTCCGCGTCCCCGTCGGCGTCGCCCTCGGCGTCGGTCCGACGGGTGGCGCGGTCCGCGTCGGCGCCGTCCGCCGCGGCCGCCCGTCCCCCCACCGGTTGCGGCACCCGGGCCTCCCGCTGCGCGATCGCCTCCGTCGCCTCGGGAGCCGCGGTCGTGACGTTCCCCGGTGTCGTCGCCGTGCTGACCGCGTCGGCCGTCTTCGACCTCGCCGCCGCCTTCGCCGTACTCGCCGTCTTCGCCGTCGTCGCGTTGCGGACCGTGCGTCGCGACCACGCTCCCGCCGTCAGCAGGACCGTCACCGCGGCGAGTTTCGCGAGCAGGACCCGGCCGTACGTCGTGTCCGTCAGCGCGGACGCGGAGCCGAGCCCACGCCAGGACTGGTAGACGCCGGTGACCACCAGGACGACGACCGAGAGGCCCGCCGTCCGGGAGAAGCGGGTGACCACGTACGAGGGAACGGAGGCGCGGTGCAGCAGGGTGAGCAGGGCTGTCAGACCGCCCAGCCAGGCCGCCATCGCCAGCAGGTGGAGCACCGAGGACGTCATCGCCGCCGGGACCTGGATGCCGGCCGACGCGTGTTCCGCGGCGGCCCAGGTCAGGGTCAGGGCCACGGCCAGCGCGCCGCCGGTCACGAGCGACGCACGCGAGGGCCGCTCCCCCTGCGGGAGCGCGCGCTGCCGCAGGAGGAGCGCCGCGACCGCCGCCAGCAGCACGAGCCGCGCCACCAGGGCCAGGCCGGGACGGGTGCTCAGGGTGCGGGTGAGGCCGGAGAGGTCCAGGGCCTGCGCCGGCCCCGCGCCGGTCTCGTAGGGGGCGCGGAGCAGGAGCAGGAACACCGTCGAGCCGGCGAGCGCCCACCAGCCGGCCAGCAGCAGCCTGCGCAGGGGGCGGACGTCCGGCGGACCGCAGACGGCGACGAAGACGCAGGTGCCGATGAGGAGGGCGGCGGCGATGTAGGCGACGTAGCGGCCGATGTTGAACAGACCGCTGGTGGCCGGGTCCTCCACCGAGGTGCTGGGCAGGGCCGGCGGGACGGCGGACGGCTTGCCCACGGAGAAGGTGAAGGCGCCGGCGATCGGGTGGCTGTCCGCGGACACGACGCGCCAGGACACCGTGAACGTGCCGGTGCCGAGCTTGCGCGGCAGGGTGACGCGTGCGGTGTCCGTGCGGCCGTCGGCGTGCCCCGCCCGGCCCGTGTCCACCCGCCTGTTGTCGGGGTCGAAGACGCGGAAGGAGTCGTCGAGCAGGCCCACGGACTCGGTGAAGGTGAGGGTGATCGAGCCGGGGGACGTCTTGACCACGCTTCCGTCCACCGGATCGGCGCCACGGAGGGCCGCGTGGGCCGAGGCCGGTCCGCCGCCGAGGCCGAGCAGGAGGAGGACGGCGCCCAGCAGCACCAGTCCCTGCAGCCGCCGTCGACGGCCGGGGTGCGGCCCGTCGCCGAACCGTCCGCCGCCGATCCACCCGCGGCGGGAGCGGCCGAGGAGCCCGCCGGCCGGTCCGCCCTGGCCTCCGCCGGCCGGTCCACCGCGGCGTCCGCCGGCCGACCCACCGGGGCGTCCGCCGTCGGGTGCGGGCCCGTCGCCGTGCCGGCCCTGGGGTCGCCCGCCATCGCGCCCTTCGCTCACGTCACCGCTCCGTCTTGCTCGAGACTCGAGACCCGCGTACTCGCGGATACGTACGCGTGCACGGGCCATCCGGTTCACCGTGAGGCCTTACGGGGTGGGCGGGGCCGTCACGCGGGGAAGGCTACCTCCCGGCGCAGAAACGCCAGCTGGGCCTTCTTCTCGGGCAGATACACGTCCGGCAGGTCGATCTCGGGCAGGGTGACGACCGGGCCCGCCTCGAAGCCCTGCCGCAGGAAGCGGGCGATCGCCTTCTCGTTGCGCACGTCGGGGTCCACCACGACCCGCGGCCGGTCGAGGCCCAGCAGGACGTACGCGGCGAGCACGCCCATCAGCGCCGACGACCAGCCGCTGCGCGCGCCCCGGGCGCCCGCCGGCGCGAGGAGCAGATGGATGCCGAGGTCGCCGGAGGCCACCTCGTAGCAGTCGCCGACCCGGTCCGCGGCCGGCTCGTAGGTCTGGAGGAGGGCGACCGGGACGCCGTCCAGCTCGACCAGGAACGCGTGGTGGGTGTCGAGGCCGGCCATGTGCGCGTAGATCTCCGCCACCTGGTCCCGTGTCAGGCCGTTCATGCCCCAGAAGGCGGCCCGCTCCTCGCGGACCCACCCGTGGACGACGTCCGCGTCGGCCTCGGCGTCGACGGGACGGATGCCGACGACGCCGAGCCCGCCGACCGTCTGCCGGTGGACGTAGGCGAGTGCGGGGCCGGGTGCGGATCCGGGGGCGGGTGCGGGGGCGGCACCGGGGGTGTCTTCGGGCGCGTCCTCCACCACGGAACGGTTGCCCTCCGTTCCTGAACGGTTGCCCTCCGTTCCTGAACGGTCGTGGCCCGGCTCGGAACGGTCAGCCATGGTCGCTCTCCTTCTTCAGCTGCGCCCAGTCGGTGACGACCGGAGCCAGCTCGCCCTCGAGCCACAAGGGGAGCTGATCGTGGTGGTGGGGGTGCCCGGGGAGGCCTGACGCGCCGTGCGGGACGACCCACAGGCTGTCCTCGCGGCGGGCCAGGTCCCACACATAGCGGGCGGCGGGACCGCGGGCGGCGAGGTCGGTCGCGCCGGGCACGGACGAGGTGCACAGCACGCAGTCGTGGTCGCCCGCGAGGGCCGGTCCCCGGTACGCGGGGTCGGGCAGTGCCCGCCAGGGGGCGAGGCGATGGGTGTCGCCCCAGCGGGCGGCCGGCTGCCCGGCCGTCTCCTCGAGGGCCTCCCGCACCAGCTGCGGCCGGTCGACGCCGTACAACTCCTCGGCGCGCAGCAGGTGCTCGAGGGCGTATCCGATCCGCGGGAGGAGCGCCAGCCAGGGCAGGAGGACGTCGGGGTAGGCGGGCGGGGCCGTCAGGGCGGCGAAGGCCGGGTGCCCGGCGAGCCTGCGGACGACGGCGCCGCGCAGGGCCGCGTACCGGCCGGCGTCCTCGCTGCCGGCGTCCATCCGGCGGTCCCAGCGCAGCAGCCGCTCGCGGAGGGCGGCGGCCGGGCCGGTCAGGCCGTCGAGTGCGGACGCATATGCCAGCAGGGGCTCGGCGGAGGCGAGCCAGGTGTCCGTGTGGACGGCCGGCATGTCGGACGCGGACCACCGCCGCCGGCTTGCCAGCAGCGTCCGGATGCGGTCGGCGCGGTGCGGCGCGGCGAACTCGACGCCCAGCCGCGCCGCCGGACCCCGCTGGTTCGCCATCACCGCGACGCCGTCCGTCAGTCCGGCGCGGGGCGTCTCGTGCCAGCCGGTCCACTCGTGGCCGGGCTCCCAGGCGGGCACGACGCGGGTGCCGTTGGCCGCGGCACGGCGCGGCACCCGGCCGGCGACGCGGTGCAGCACGCCGCCCTCGGTGTCGGCGGCCTGCACGACGTTGACGGGCTCGACCCACTGGTCGAAGGCCCGGTCCACGTCGACGACCCGGCGGGCCCGCAGCAGCGGGAGCAGGGCCTGGAAGCCGAGGTCGGAGGTGACGCGGGGCGGATAGCGCAAACTCACCGCGAGCGGAGGGGCGCCGGCAACGTCAGGGCCGCCGTCGAGGCCTTCCGGTCCTCCGGCGATCACCGGGCCGCGTTCGGTCTCGAGCACCTCCACCTCGACCGGCTCCTCCCCCGCCACCCGCACGAGTTCGGTGTGCCGGGCCACCCGCCGCCAGCCGCCGTCCGAGCCGAGTGCCTCGACTCCCGCGCCGGTGCGACGCAGGCGTTCGCGGTAGAGGTCCTGGTAGTCGGCCATGGCGTTGGTGATGGCCCAGGCGACCGTGCCGGTGTGCCCGAAGTGCGCGATGCCGGGGACGCCCGGCACCGCGAGTCCGACGACGTCGAACTCGTCGCAGGCCAGGCGGATCTGCTGGTACACGCCGGGCTCTTCGACGAACCGGTGCGGGTCGCCGGCGATGACCGGCTGCCCGGTGACCGTGCGGTCGCCGCTGACCAGCCAGCCGTTGCTGCCGGAGGTGCCGGGCCCGTCCGTGGCGAACAGCCCGACCGCCTCGGGTCCGAGATGCCGGGCGGCCTCCTCGCGCCACAGCTTGGCGGGGAACCCGGCGAACAGGAGGTGCGTGGCCAGCCAGACGGCCAGCGGCGTCCACGGTTCCCAGCGGCCGGGCGTGAGGCCGACGCGCGCGAACTCGGGGGCGAGGCCGGCGCGGGACGTCTCCCGCAGGCCTTCGTTGACGCCGTCGACGTACGCGCGCGTCCAGTCGGCCGTCTCGGGGTCGCGCCCGTCCAGGTCGTCGAAGCAGCGTCGCGCCGTGTCGTCGAGGCGGGCGCGGCGGACGAGAAGGTCCCAGGAGAGGGCGTCGGGTCCGAGGAACGACGCCGAGGAGCCCCGCGCGCGGTGCCGTTCGACCTCGAGCTGCCAGGCGCGGTCCCGCGCCGTCACCAGTCCCTGGAGGCGGGCGAGCGAAGGGGCGTCGTCGGCGCGCAGATGCGGGACGCCCCACGCGTCGCGGTAGATCTCGGTGGTCACCCTGCGCCCCAGCTTCCCATAAGGTTAGGCTTTCCTAAGTACTCGCGGCGGAATCGTACGTGAAGGGTGAAGAAGGAATGGCACAGGGGCGGGGCTGGGAGGGCGCGGTCCTCAAGTTGATGCGGGCGAAGGACTTCACCCTCACCGTGACGGGCGCGCAGGACGTCACCGGCGACTACCGCCGGCTGCACATGTCGGACGGCGGACTGCTCGCCGCCACCGGCGTCCACCCGACCATGTGGGTGCGGCTCTGGTTCGACAACGCGGGCCGGCCGCATCAGCGCGCCTACACGCTGGTCGACCCCGACCCGGCGGCCGGTGCCTTCAGCCTGGAGTTCGCCCTGCACGAGGGCGCCGCCAGCGACTGGGCCCGGGCCGCGAAGCCCGGCGACACCGTCGAGGCGACCGTCCAGGGCACCGGTTTCGCGCCGCCCGCACCGACTCCCTCGCACGTCTTCGTCATCGGCGACCCGGCCTCGCTGCCCGCCGTCAACTCGCTGCTCGGGAAGGGCGAGGGCGCGCTCGGCTCCGCCTCGGCCACCGTCTGGTTCGAGGGCCGGGCCGACGGCCTGCCCTTGCGGACCGACCCCGCCCGCCACGAGATACGGAACGTGCCCCGGCGCGACTCCGGCGCGGAGCTGGTCGAGCGGGTCAGGGCCGAGCTGCCCGGACTGCTGCGGGCCACCCCCGATCCGTACGTCTGGATCGCCTGCGACACCCACACCACCAGAACGCTGTCGGCGTGGCTGCGCAAGGAGCTGGGGGTCCCGAAGGAGCGGGTGCACGCCCTGGGGTACTGGCGCGCGGACTGACCGCCCAGGCGGGATCATCGACCCATGGACGTCATCCTTCACCTCTCCCAGGATGCCGAGGCCGACGAGCTCCTCGGGCGGTCCCCGCTCGCCGCGCTGGTCGGGATGCTGCTGGACCAGCAGGTCCCGATGGAGTGGGCGTTCAAGGGCCCCCGGACGATCGCCGACCGGCTCGGCGCCGACGACCTGGACGCGCAGGACATCGCCGTCCAGGACCCGGAGGCCTTCGCCGCTCTGCTCTCCGACAAGCCGGCGGTGCACCGCTACCCCGGCTCCATGGCCAAGCGCATCCAGCAGCTCTGCCAGTACCTCGTGGAGCACTACGACGGGGACGCGGCCGCCGTCTGGAAGGACGTCGGCACCGGCAAGGAGCTGCTCGAGCGCCTCGAGGAGCTGCCCGGGTTCGGCAGACAGAAGGCGCAGATCTTCCTCGCGCTGCTGGGCAAACAGCTCGGCGTGCGGCCCACGGGCTGGCGGGAGGCCGCCGGCTCCTACGGGGAGCCGAAGTCCTTCCGGTCCGTCGCCGACATCACCGGCCCGGAGTCGCTGGGCAAGGTCCGGGCCCACAAACAGGAGATGAAGGCGGCGGCGAAGGCGGCGAAGGCCGGGAAAGCCGCGAAACCGGCGGGGAAGCAGGCTCCGACCGGCTGACCGGGCGGCTGCCACCTGCCTCGCAGCCCGTGAACCGTGACCCGCGGCCCTTGTGCCTCGCGGCCTGTGAGCCGTGACCCGCGGCACTGCCCCGCGGCCCGTGAACCGTGCCCGCGGCGCGCCGTCCCCCGCGGCCCCTGCCTCGCGGCCCGTGACTCGTGGCTCGCGTGGCCCGTGGCCCGTCGGTGGCGCCTTCGCATCCCCCTCCCCCGCAGCTCCGCCCGCCCGCATCTCCGCCCGCTCCGCATCCCCGCCCGCATCTCCGCCCGCTCCGCGTCCCTGCTCCGAACGGGTGACTCTTCCGCCCGGCATGCTGAGCGGCGGGCGTGTCGCGGGGAGATGACCTCGCATGAGCACCGCACGAAGGCACCCGCGCAGCCGCACCTGGCTGCGGGTGCTCGTCGTGCTCATCGCCCTGCTCGCGCCGGCCGCTCCCGCCGGGTTCGCCGTGCCGTCGGCCACCGCCGCCTCGGAGACCGTCGAGTACGACGTCCTCGACGCGCCCCTGCGCCCGGCCTCCTGCCCGCACCGTTCCGCCGCCCCGCTACGGCCGTCCCCCATCACGCCGGGCGACCCGGCGACCCGGCCGCTCTCCTCGCCGGCACGGGCTTCCCACCCCCCGCACCCCTTGTCCGCCCTGCGCACGGTGATTCTGCGCTGCTGACCGGCCCCGTCCCCCGAAACCGTCAGCAAACATCCCTGCACCCTGGGAGGAATCACCATGCCCACAGACCCGTACGCCGTCCTGCGCGCCCTGCTCCGTGCGGAGGCCGCCCGCACCGCTCCCAAGCCCCCCGCCCGGCAACCGACCCACCCGCAACGGCCTTCGGGCAAGCAGGAGCGGTAGCGGCAGGTCGGCCCCGGTCCCGGACCGTGCTGCCCTGTCAGGGGTCAACGCCTTCCGCGGGTCGTCCCGAAGAGGGAGCGGGTGATCGCCCGGCCGAGCCGGGCGCCGAGCGAGCGGGCCGGCGACTTGAAGATCCCGCTGTCGGCCACCTGTTCCACGACGGAGGGGTCGTGGTCGGCCGCGGCGGGGCGGGGCCCGCTTCGGCGCGGGCGGGGTGTTCCCGCCCGGCTGCCGGGCGGGAGCGGACAGCTTCCCGGACGCCGGCTCTCTGTCCACAGCCTGTGCATACCGCCCGTACAGCGAGGACTCCCGTCGCAGGAGGAGTTCGGGAACGTCTCCGCGGTGGTCTCGAGGGCCTTCTGGTCGTCCGGGGTGAAGGCCCTCGGGGCGGGCTGCACACGGTTGCCGAGCTGGGCGAGGACGTCGCCGGGCACGTCCTTCGGGTTGTCGCCGGGCATGTCCTTCGGGGTTCTGCGTGACGAAGAACACGCCCACGCCTTTGGCGCGGATCAGCCGGACCGTCTGCGTGAGGACTCGGCGGAGAAACCGTTGCCGTCCATTTCTGGCCGACTTCCGCCGCCCGTCCCCGCACCCGGCCGTCGGGCTCGCCCGGCGTCGAGACGCCTGGCAGATCGCCCTTGACGTCGGCCAGGAACACCGGCGCCCCCTGCGCCGAGAGCTGCTCGGCGATCAGCTGGAGCGTCTCGGTCTTCCCCGTGCCGGCGGCGCCTGCGACCAGACCGTTCCTGTTCAGCCGGGGAGGGGGATGCGGACCGGGGCGTCGGGCAGATATCTCCCCTCCCACGACAGAGCGCCCAGGTCCGGGGCGGGTCCGCTGAAGGCGTACCCGGCGGCGATGTCATCGGTGCTCGCCGGCTCGATCATCGACAGCCACTCGTTCCGTTTTACCCCCGTTCATCATGTCTTTTCCAGCGCCGCACTCCGTCTCCATGGCTGCGCCCGGAACGTCGGGACCGGTAGGCTTTCCGTGTGATCTTCAAGCGCATCGGAAACGGCCGGCCGTACCCCGACCACGGCCGGGAAAGCACCCGGCAGTGGGCGGACGTCGCGCCGCGCCCGGTCCGCCTCGATCAGCTGGTGACCACCAAGCAGCAGCTCGACCTGGAAACCCTGCTCGCGGAGGACTCCACCTTCTACGGCGACCTGTTCGCGCACGTCGTGAAGTGGCAGGGCGACCTCTACCTGGAGGACGGACTGCACCGCGCGGTGCGGGCGGCGCTCCAGCAGCGACAGGTGCTGCACGCCCGCGTCCTCGAGCTGGACTGAGCCCGCCGGGCCGTCGCCCGGACCGCCGCCAGGTCCGCGCAGGCCTCGGCCGGACCTTCGTGAGGCTCTTTCGGACCGCCGCCGGGCTTCGTCGGACCTCCGTCGGGGCCTCGGAACGGGCTGCGGCGGCCTCCGGATTGACCCTTTCGGGTTCTTTCTCGCGTCCCGCGCGGCGTCGGATGATCGTTTATTAGTCACGGCCGCCCGGGCGCACTACGCTGCGCCCATGAGCATGCTGACTCCCCCCGGCATGGGCGGCAAGTACCGGATCACGGGGGACAAATACCCCCGCATGCGTCCCCATCGTCGACGCGGCCGGCTTGCCGTCGTGGTCGGCGCCTGTGGCGCCGTGCTCGGCGTGGCCGGCTGGGGCACCCTGCAGCTCATCGACGTCTTCACGGGCGGCGGGGGCACCGCCACGGCGGCGGACGGCTGTCCGAAGAACACCACGAAGGCGGGCCCTGCGGCCTCCGCGTCGGCGTCCGCCGCCACCAGCGGAGGCGCCGGCACCGGTGCGGGCACGTCAGCCGGTGCGGGCGCGGGTGCGAATACGGTGCCCAAGCCCGCGCAGATCACGGTGAACGTCTTCAACGCCACCACCCGCAGCGGCCTCGCGAAGACGACCGCGGACGAGCTGAAGAGACGCGGCTTCAAGATCGGCCAGGTGGGCAACGCCGCCAAGCAGTACGACAAGAAGGTCGCCGGGACCGGGATGCTGCTGGGTCCCGCGTCCTCCCTCAACACCTCGCTGCCGGTCCTCGCGACGCAGCTCGGCACCGCCGAGCGCCGCACCGACGCGGCCCGCACGGGCACGGCGGTCGACCTGATCATCGGCAACGGCTTCAAGGCCCTGACCGGCCAGGCGGAGGCGACCAAGGCCCTGACGGCGCTGACCGCCCCGCACCCCACGGCAGGCGCCACCACGAAGAAGGGCTGCTGACCGCCGGCTCTCCGGCCGTCAGCGGGTCCGGACCCCCGAGGTGACCTCGACGTCCTCCCCCTGCCGATCGACCGTCAGGGGCCCGGCGTCCGGTGCCGGAGGCCGGGCCTCCGGTGCCGGAGGCCCGGGCGGGAGCCGCAGCGCGACGGCTACTCCGCCGCCCCGTACAGCCGGTCTCCCGCGTCCCCCAGACCCGGGACGATGTATCCGTGCTCGTTGAGGTGGTCGTCGACGGCCGCGGTGACGACGGTGACCGGAGAGCCCGCGAGCTCGCGCTCCATGATCGCCACGCCCTCGGGGGCGGCGAGCAGCACGACGGCCGTGACGTCGTCGGCGCCGCGCCGGATCAGCTCGCGGATCGCGGCGACCAGCGTGCCGCCGGTCGCCAGCATCGGGTCCAGGACGTACACCTGGCGGCCGGAGAGGTCCTCCGGCATGCGCGTGGCGTACGTGGACGCCTCCAGCGTCTCCTCGTTGCGGATCATGCCGAGGAAGCCCACCTCGGCCGTCGGCAGCAGTCGGACCATGCCGTCCAGCATGCCGAGACCGGCGCGCAGGATCGGCACGACCAGGGGGCGCGGGTAGGAGAGCTTGACGCCGGTGGTCGCGGCGACCGGCGTCTTGATGTCGACCTGTTCGGTGCGGACGTCCCGCGTGGCCTCGTAGGCGAGCAGGGTGACCAACTCGTCGGCCAGTCGGCGGAAGGTCGCGGAGTCCGTGCGCTGGTCGCGCAGCGTGGTGAGTTTGTGGGCGACCAGAGGGTGGTCGACGACGTGGAGACGCATGTCGACAACAGTAACCGGGCCCGTCCTGCCCGGCGTCCCCACACTCGGTGAACCTTTCCCCCGAACTTTCCCCGGCTTCCGCCGTTCGCTGGCGTCGCAACGCCCGTCGGAGGGAAAGTGGGAGGCAGGTATGGAGACGGACCGGGGTACCCGGGGTGGTGTGCTGATGCCTGACCTGCCCGACCCGACCGACGGCGACTCGCCGACGAGGCCGCCCGAGACCGACGCGGAGCGCCGCCGGCGCCGTGCCCGGTTTCTGCGCGAGCTGGCCGAGGCCCGTGAACTGCGCGACCGGGTCCAGCCGCGACGCGCCAAGACCGCCCGCCTGCGCCACGCGATGCGTATGCGCACGTTCCGCTGGTAGACCCGTCCGTGCGGCGGCCGTACCGGACTTGGGGCATACGGGGAAGATCACCACCGTCACGGGTGTCGCGCGGGGTGTCGCGCGGGGCAGGCGTGCTCGGCCTCGCGGGAAAGCCGCGTACGATCCGCTCGTGGCGGCAACGAGTGCGCTGGTGAGTCGCTCACGGACGTGACCGCGGACGTGCGATCAAAACCACCGGACACAGGGAGCCGAAGACGTCCCCTGGACGCCTTGTTTCTGCCACGATTCCGAGTGGGTGGGGCTCGGAGCCTGAGCTCTCCGCCCGTAACCTCCGCCGGGGGGACCCCCAACCGGCACGCCTAGGACCAGTGGGAGAGTCACGGTGTACTTCGCCGCACTGCTCGCGCGCACCGAAGACGGGTGGGAAGCGAGCGACACAGAGCTCGACGATGTGGAGACCCTGTCGGATCTGGCCGACCTGGCCCGGGAGGCCTCGCCGGACGAGGACACGGTGCTCGTGCTGATCGAGCAGGAGGACTCCTGGTTCGGGGTCGTCCGCATCGACGGCGAGGAGGATCCTCGCATCTTCGTCTCCGACGCCGCTGCCGCCGCCCGCAGCTCGTACGGCGAGATCCTGCTCACCGACGAACTGCTCGGAAGGGATCCGGATGACGACGACCTGGACGCCCTGGATCTCGACGGCACCGAGGACGGTGAGAACGAGGACGAAGACGAGGACGAGGGCTCCGGCGTCGCCACGAGCGGCGGCTCCGCGGAGGCCGTGCCGCACGGCCCGGTCGGTGACGCCGGGATCCTCGACGACCTCGGCGTCACCGAGAAGGAACTGAGGGCTCTGTCCGACGACGCGCTCACCGAGATCGCGGACGCCCTGGGCGCGTCGGCGGTCCTGGAGACGGTCCGCTGACCGCACCGGGGGCGCCGGCCGACCCCGTGCGCGACCCCTGGCGGGCCGCGATGCGGCTCGCCCTGGACGAGGCCCGGAAGGCCGCCCGGGACGGAGACGTCCCGGTCGGCGCCGTGGTGCTGGCGCCGGACGGCACCACGGTCCTCGCCAGAGGTCACAACGAACGCGAGGCCGGCGGCGATCCGACGGCCCACGCGGAGGTGCTCGCCGTCCGGCGGGCCGCCGAGGCGACCGGCGCGTGGCGGCTGTCCGGCTGCACGCTCGTCGTGACCCTCGAACCGTGCACGATGTGCGCGGGCGCCCTCGTGCAGTCGCGGGTGGACCGGGTCGTCTACGGAGCCCGCGACGACAAGGCCGGCGCGGCCGGCTCCCTCTGGGACGTCGTCCGCGACCGACGGCTCAATCACCGGGCCGAGGTGATCGAGGGCGTGCTCGCGAAGGAGTGCGCGGAACTGCTCACGGACTTCTTCCGCGAGCGCTGATCCACCCCCCGCAGAACCGATTTCAAACCGGGCCGCACCTTGCTGTAAGGTCTCCCTCGGTAGCGTGTCCGAGCGGCCGAAGGAGCTCGCCTCGAAAGCGAGTGTGGCGCAAGTCACCGAGGGTTCAAATCCCTCCGCTACCGCTCTCACACCCTCCTGATCTGCGGAAACGCGATCGGGAGGGTGTTTTGCGTGCGCCGAGGCCTGCATTCGGCCGTTCATCGGCGGCATCCCCGGAACCGTTCATGAACGCGCCGCAGACGATCAAAAGCGGTGTGTAAATCGCACTTACGGATACACTCGCCGCCGTCAGCGGGGCCCGAGCGGCCACATACAGGGGAGGCCAGGTGGCGGTGAACGCCAAGAAGATCGCCGTCTACGTGCTCGTGGTGTTCGTGCTGTACGTGATCATCACGGACCCGGCGAAGGCGGCGGACTACGTCCAGATAGGCTTCGAGGGCATATCGGACGCGGCCCAGGCCATCGGCGACTTCTTCACCTGGCTCGCCGACGGGGCGCGGTAGCCGAGACCCTCGCACGTACTGGGAGTGCCCATGATCCGCCACCTGGTCCTTTTCAAGCTCGACGAGGGCGTCGGGCGCGACGATCCCCGGGTGGTGCAGGGCGAGGCGGCCTTCCGGGCCCTGGGCGGACAGATCGACGAGCTGCGCTTCTGGGAGCTGGGCTGGAACATCAGCGAGCGGCCCATCGCCTACGACTTCGCGATCAACTCGGCGGTCGACGACGCGGACGCCCTCAAGCGGTACCTCGAGCACCCGGCCCACCAGGCGGGCGTCGCGCTGTGGCGGGAGTTCGCCACGTGGGTGGTCGCCGACTACGAGGTCTGAGCCGCTCCCCCTCCGAAACGGAGCCCTCCGCCGGACCGGCGGGGGGTTTTTGCGTGCCCTCGTTCGAGGCCGACGCCCTCTCCGACCCTCAACACGGCGTTATGGGGTGCTTGCACACAGTGCACATGTCTTGTGATGCTATGACCGCTTTTGACGGATGAGTTGACCGATGTTGACCTGACGAAGAGGTGGCGTTGACCTTGTCGGCCAGTACTGCGCCGCCTCAGACAGAGGCGCCCCCGGCACCCGTCACGGCGTCGGCCCCCGCATCCGTTCCGGGCCCGGTCGCGGCCTCCACCCCGGCGCCCGCTCAGGCGCCCGCCATGGAGGCCGTGGAGCCCGTGCAGGCCGCGCCGGTCGTGGAGGCCGCGGAGGCCGCTCCGGCCCCGGAGCGGCGCCGCGGCGCCGACACCCGGGCGCTGACCCAGGTGCTCTTCGGAGAGCTCAAGGAACTCCAGCCGGGCACGCCGGAGCACAACCGCGTGCGCGGGGCGCTCATCGAGGCGAACCTCCCGCTCGTGCGCTACGCGGCCGCCCGTTTCCGCTCCCGCAACGAGCCGATGGAGGACGTGGTCCAGGTCGGCACCATCGGGCTGATCAACGCCATCGACCGCTTCGACCCGGAACGGGGCGTGCAGTTCCCGACGTTCGCGATGCCCACGGTCATCGGCGAGATCAAGCGGTACTTCCGCGACAACGTCCGCACCGTGCACGTACCGCGCCGGCTCCACGAGCTGTGGGTGCAGGTCAACAGCGCGACCGAGGACCTGACGACCGCCTTCGGCCGCACCCCGACGACGGCGGAGATCGCCGAGCGGCTGCGCATCGGCGAGGACGAGGTGCTCTCCTGCATCGAGGCCGGCCGCTCGTACCACGCCACGTCCCTCGAGGCCGCCCAGGAGGGCGACGGACTGCCCGGCCTGCTGGACCGCCTCGGATACGAGGACCCGGCGCTGGACGGCGTGGAGCACCGCGATCTCGTCCGCCACCTCCTGGTCCAGCTCCCGGAGCGCGAGCAGCGGATCCTTCTGCTGCGCTACTACAGCAATCTGACGCAGTCCCAGATCAGCGCGGAACTCGGCGTCTCCCAGATGCACGTCTCCCGCCTGCTGGCGCGCAGCTTCCAGCGACTGCGCTCCGCCAACCGCATCGAGGCCTGACCCGGATCCCGGACCTCTGCCACCAGACACCTCCTACCGGGCCTCGGACTCGGGGCTTGGGCCTCGGGCCTCGGACTCGGGGCTTGGGCCTCGGACTCGGACTCGGCTACCGGCTCCGGCTCCGGACTCCCCCTTCGGCGCCGCTCGACACGTAGCTCGATGGGGTATCGCAAGCACGACCGACCTGTCACCGCTGGGAGCGAATCACCCACCTTCGCCCTTCCCGGCGGATCTCCGCTGAAAAACCGTCACACCCCCTTTTTCCAGGGCTGATTCGTCACTCACATGTCGACATGTCACTACAGCGTGTTGCCGACATGTGACATTCTGCCGGAAGAGCGTTTGCCGGGGCTTCGGCTCCGGTATTCAGGTGAAGGCTGACGTTCCTCAAGCGGGGGCGTCACGCCGCGACCGTCCCGCGACCCAAAGGGGGTGGCATGTCCGCAGAACAGGGCAGCTCGAAGGTGCTCACGCTCACGCTCACGCCGAGCGAGTCCGCGCCCGTCGCGCCTGTCGAGCCCGACGTGCTCGACGACGTCACAGCCCCCGAGGCCCCCGCGGCCCCGGCTCTCACGGCCACGGGGGCCATCGACACCCGCACCCTGTCCCGCTCCCTGTTCCTGCGACTGGCCACTCTCGCCGAGGACAGCCCCGAGCGCGTGTACGTCCGGGACACTCTCATCGAGCTCAACCTCCCGCTCGTGCGCTATGCGGCGGCCCGCTTCCGCTCGCGCAACGAGCCGATGGAGGACATCGTCCAGGTCGGCACCATCGGCCTGATCAAGGCGATCGACCGCTTCGACTGCGAACGGGGCGTGGAGTTCCCGACGTTCGCGATGCCGACGGTCGTGGGCGAGATCAAGCGCTTCTTCCGTGACACGTCGTGGTCGGTGCGCGTCCCGCGCCGCCTGCAGGAGCTGCGGCTGGCGCTCACCAAGGCCAGCGACGAGCTCTCGCAGAAGCTGGACCGCTCCCCGACGGTCGCCGAACTCGCCGCGGTGCTGGGCGTCTCCGAGGAGGACGTCGTCGACGGACTCGCCGTCGGCAACGCCTACACGGCCTCCTCGCTGGACTCCCCGGCCCCGGAGGACGACGGCGGCGAGGGCTCCCTCGCCGACCGCCTCGGCTACGAGGACACCGCGCTCGAAGGCGTGGAGTACCGAGAGTCGCTGAAGCCGCTGCTGGCCAAGCTCCCGCCGCGTGAGCGCCGGATCATCATGCTGCGCTTCTTCGCCAACATGACCCAGTCCCAGATCGGCGAGGAGGTCGGCATCTCCCAGATGCACGTCTCCCGTCTCCTCACCCGGACGCTCGCCCAGCTGCGCGAAGGCCTGATCTCCGACTAGGACGCGACCGGTCGGCGCACGCACAGGGGTTCCTCCCTGACGGTGGGTCAGACACACTGGCGCGATGCGCAGTCCGACACGGGCACATGGCCGCCGGGGCGCCCTCTGGGGCGCGTCGGCGGCCGCCGTCCTCGCGGTGGGAGCGGCGGGCCTGTTCGCCGGATGCGGCGGAGACGGCGGTGGGGGCGACTACGTCGCTCTCGGCTCGGCGGGCGATCCGGCCCGTCCGGGCGCGGGCGGTCCAGGGGCGCCGACGGGCGGGATACGGCTCGTTCCGCTGGACGGCGGGAGCGGATCCCCCAGCGCGAATCCGGGCCCGGGTCCAAGTCATCGTCCAGGCACGACGGACCAGGTTCCCGGCGCCCGCAGCGGCGCCGGTGCCGGTACGGATGCCGGGGGAGACCGGGCGGCGGGCGCCTCGGACGCCTCGGCGGACGCCCCGGAGGGCTCTGCGCCGCTGCCGCCCCAGTCCTCGGGCACCGCGGGCGATCACGCCGGCGGCACGCACCCGGACCCACCCTCGGCTCCGTCCTCGCCCGGCCCTACGGCCCCCTCCGGGCCCTCGTCCCCCGAACCGGCCGTCCTCACCGTCAGTCAGCCGGTCCGCGCGGGCACGGAAGAGCGGTGGTGCGAGGACGTGACCCTCGTCTTCCACAACTCCGGTGGCAGGGCGGTCGGTTCGGGCACGGTCGCGTTCGGCACCCATGTCGTCGACGGACTCGGCATCGACTGGGCCACGCGGGAGTCGACGGTCCCGCTCCCGACGCCGATCGGCGCGGGTGCACGGAAGGAGAAGACCTGGACGGTGTGCGTCGACGCGTGGCGCGTACCGCTGGGCATGCACATCGAGACCCGGGACGTCTCGGTGCGCTGGGACTGACCAAGATCCGGTACGGGATGTCCTTGCGAGGACGCTGACCAAGCTCCCGTGCGGGATGGCGTGCCGGGGGCCCTGACCAAGCTCCCGTGCGGGATGCCGTGCCGGGGGCGCTGAAACGGCAGCGGAGGGCGAGCCACCGGGGTCACCCGGCGGCTGGGCCGTTCGTCGGCCCCGCCGGGCGGCCCCGCGTCCGGCCGGGGGTCGTGCACCCGTCCGTCAGGGCCGCCGGGGCGGCGGGGGCCGTGCACCCGGCGCGCAGGTGCACGGGGGATGCTCGGGTTACTTGAGCGCCAGCCAGGCGACCGCCGCGACGATCACCAGCGCGGCGACGACGCCCACGATCAGGCCGATACGGGAGCCGGTCGGCGCGGGAGCCGGCGCGGCGGCCCGGGGAGCGCCCTCGTCGACGAACGCGCGGAACATCTGGGTGCTGCCGGCGGGGTCGTGGTTGCCCTGGGGGCCCTGGGTGTTAGCCATGGGCCGAGACACTAGCGAAAACGGGCGGTCGGACCCAAGTGGGGGTCATGCCGAGCGCCTTGCCGCAGCAGGTCCGGCCCGGCGGGACCGATGCGGGCGCAGCAGGTCCGGCCCGGCGGGACCGATGCGGGCGCAGCAGGTCCGGCCCGGCGGGACCGATGCGGGCGCAGCAGGTCCGGCCCGGCGGGACCGATGCGGGCGCAGCAGGTCCGGCCCGGCGGGACCGATGCGGGCGCAGCAGGTCCGGCCCGGCGGGAC
>NZ_JBMNDR010000018.1:101528-105163 GCF_052543235.1 Streptomyces sp. SAS_272
ACCGATGCGGGCGCGCCGCGCTGCGCCTGCTCCGACCTGCCCGTTCGCCACCGGAACACGCGCCTTTGCCAACTTTTTGCGGCGACGACGGCCCATTTTATTTGCCTGCAGCAACCAACTGATTCTATGGTTGCCCCAAGCAACGAATCCGGGAGGTGTGATGGCCGAGCAGGTGCAGTTCGAGGAGCTGGCGCATCAGCTCAGTGCCGTCGGGGCCGTGAAGCGTGACCTCGGGCGGATCCTGCCGCAGGACTGCTCGGCCGGCTCGGCCGCTGTGCTGACGCTGCTGGGCCGCCACGGCGACATGCGCATGAGCAGCCTGTCCGAACTGCTCGCCGTCGACATGTCCGTGACCAGCCGGCACGCCGCGCATCTGGCCGAGCGGGGCTGGATCCTGCGCTCCCCCGACCCGGCGGACAAACGCTCTCGCATCCTGCACCTCACCCCCGAGGGCCACGCGATGCTCTCCGACCTGTACCGCCGCACCACGGACCTGCTGGCCGAGCGCCTGGGCGACTGGACCGACGCCGAGGTCGGCCAGCTCGTCGGGCTGCTGACCCGGCTGCGCGCCAGTTTCGGCGAATGCCGGACCGTCACCCACCGGCCGCCGGCCCCGCCCGACCCGCCGCCGCCCGCGGCGCACCGGCCTCCCGGCCTTCCGCTTCCCGTTCGCGAAGACGAACGGATGCAGACCACCCGTACACCCGCACAAGCGACGTAGGAGAAGGAAGCTCATGGCAACGACCACACCAGCCGGTGTGCGGGCCCACGCGAAGCACGCCGGAGGGTCCCACGGCTCCGCAGCGGACGCTCCGATGACCCACCGGCAGATCATGGAGGCGCTCTCCGGGCTGCTGCTCGGGATGTTCGTGGCGATCCTGTCGTCCACGATCGTCTCGAACGCCCTCCCCGAGATCATCGGCGACCTCGGCGGCGGCCAGTCCGCCTACACCTGGGTCGTGACCGCCACCCTGCTGTCGATGACGGCGACGACCCCGCTGTGGGGCAAGCTCGCCGACCTGTACAGCAAGAAGGCGCTCGTCCAGATCGCGCTCGTCATCTACGTGCTGGGTTCGGCGGCCGCCGGCCTCTCGCAGAACCCGGGCATGCTGATCGCCTGCCGTGTCGTGCAGGGCGTCGGCGTGGGCGGTCTCTCCGCCCTGGCGCAGATCGTCATGGCGGCGATGATCTCCCCGCGTGAGCGCGGCCGCTACTCCGGCTACCTGGGGGCCACCTTCGCCGTGGCGACCGTCGGCGGTCCGCTGCTCGGCGGCGTCATCACGGACACCTCCTGGCTGGGCTGGCGCTGGTGCTTCTACGTCGGCGTCCCCTTCGCCGTCATCGCGCTGATCGTGCTGCAGAAGACGCTGCACCTGCCGGTCGTGAAGCGGGACGTGAAGGTCGACTGGGCCGGCGCGTTCTTCATCTCGGCCGCGGTCTCGCTGCTGCTGGTCTGGGTCACCTTCGCCGGTGACAAGTACGACTGGCTGTCGTGGCAGACGTACACGATGATCGCGGGTTCGGTCCTGCTCGCCCTGCTGTTCGTGCTCGTCGAGAGCAAGGCCACCGAGCCGATCATCCCGCTGCGTCTGTTCCGCAACCGCACGATCACGCTGTCGTCGATCGCCTCGATGTTCGTGGGCGTGGCGATGTTCTCCGGGACCGTCTTCTTCGCCCAGTACTTCCAGCTGGCCCGGGACGAGTCCCCGACGATGTCCGGCATCATGACGATCCCGATGATCGGCGGTCTGTTCGTCTCCTCCACCGTCTCCGGGCAGCTCATCACCCGCACCGGAAAGTGGAAGGCCTGGCTGGTCAGCGGCGGTGTGCTCATCACCGCGGGCCTCGGCCTGCTGAGCACGATCCGCTACGACACGGACTACTGGAAGACCGCGGTCTTCATGGCGCTGCTGGGTCTCGGCATCGGCATGATGATGCAGAACCTGGTGCTCTCGACGCAGAACCAGGTGGACCCGTCCGACCTCGGGTCGGCCAGCTCCACGGTCACCTTCTTCCGTTCGCTCGGCGGTGCGATCGGCGTCTCGGCGCTCGGCGCCGTCATGGCGAACCGCATCACCGACTACGCCAAGGACGGCATCGCCGGCCTCGACCCGAAGTACGCCGCCCTCGCGTCCGGTTCCGACTCCTCCAGCCAGATCCCGGACATGGACAAGCTGCCCGTGCCGCTGCGCACCGTCATGGAGAGCGCGTACGGCCACGGCATCGCGGACGTCTTCCTGATCGCCTCGGTGCTGGCGCTGCTCGCCTTCCTGATCACCCTGTTCATCAAGGAGGTCCCGTTGCGGACCAAGGGCGCGCTGGCGCAGGCGGCGGAGGGCGACACCTCGGCCGCCGCGGAGACCCCGGCCGCCGCGGAGACCTCGGCCACCACGGAGACCTCGGCCACCACGGAGATGCCGGCCACCACGGAGACCCCGGCCGGAGGCACGGCTGCGCGGGCTCCGGGCGCGGTGACCGCCGCCGGCGGGGAGCACGTCCCCGGCTGGGCGGTCGCCGACCTGGCCCAGGAACCCGGCCGGGAGACCGGTCCGCACGGAGCGCAGCGGCTCTCCGCCGTCGCCACCGTCGAGTCGCCGGTTGTCCCCTCGGGCGGCATCCCCGTGCACGGCTTCGTCCGCGGCGCCGAGAACGCGCCCGTCCCCCAGGCCGCCGTCACCCTGATCTCCCTGACCGGACGGCAGCTCGGCCGGGCGGTCGCGCAGACCGACGGGTCCTACGCGGTGGACGCGCCGGGCACGGGTTCGTACGTGCTGATCGCCTCCGCGGACGGCTTCCAGCCCCAGGCCTCCACGATCGTGGTGAACGGCGCGGAGCCGGTGGCGTACGACATCCTGCTCAGCGGGACCAGCGGGCTCACCGGTGTGGTGCGGGCCGCCGAGTCGGGCGAGGGCGTCAAGGACGCGATGGTGATCGTCACCGACGTGCGCGGCGATCTGCTGGCCACCGGAACCACCGGTGAGCAGGGCGAGTTCTCCTTCGCGGAGCTGGTGCCGGGCGCGGTGACCGTGGCGGTGAACGCCGCCGGGTTCCGGCCTCGTGCCCTGCCCGTCGAGATCGGCGTCACGGGCGTGACCCGTGCGGAGGTCGTCCTCGACGCGGGCGCCCGGCTCCAGGGCACCGTCCTGGCGCCGCACGGACCGCTGGCCGACGCGCGCGTGACGCTCGTGGACGCGGCGGGCAACGTGGTCGGCACCGCCACCACCGGCGTCGACGGGGCCTATGCCTTCGCCGACCTCGACGGCGGCGAGTACACGGTCATCGCGACCGGTTACCCGCCGGTGGCCACCGCGCTGACCGTCGCGGGAGCCGGCGTCGACGGCCACGACATCGAGCTCGCCCACCCCGGCGAGTAGTCGCCGGCCGGGATGCAGGGCCGGACGCCTACGGGTGCAGGCCGGACGCCTACGGGCGCCCGGCCTGCACCTGGCGGGCGCCGCGCAAACAGCCGGGCAGACGCCGGGCAGACAGCCAGGTATGCAAGCAGCCGATCATCGGCCGTCGGCCGGTGATCGGACACCGGCCGCGCACCGCCGCCGAACGGCCACAGATCGGCCACAGGTCGGCCGCCGAACGGCCGGTCGTCGCAGATACAGCTCCGGCCCGGTGCGGGGTAC
>NZ_JBMNDR010000019.1:0-8088 GCF_052543235.1 Streptomyces sp. SAS_272
CCCCCCCCCCACGTCAGCGGTCTCAGACGGTCGTGACGACCTCGTCGAAGGCCAGACGCGGGGAGCGCGGGTACCAGGCGCCCTCGCCCGGCTTGCCGATGTTGACGACCATCAGGGGGGTGTGGTCGTCGTCGAGGAACTCCTTGCGGACGCCTTCGAGGTCGACGCCGGTCATCGGGCCGGCGGCGAGGCCGGCGGCGCGGACGCCGATGATGAAGTAGGCGGCCTGGAGGGCGGCGTTCAGGGCGGCGGCGCCCTCACGGGCCGGGCGCTCGCTGAAGAACAGCTCCTTGGCCTGCGGGAAGGCCGGGAACAGGGTGGGCAGCTCCTCGTGGAACTCGTTGTCCGCGGAGAGGATCGCGACCAGCGGGGCGGTGGCGGTCTTGGCCTGGTTGCCCTCGGCCATGTGCTGCACCAGGCGCTCGCGGGCCTCGGGGGAGCGGACCAGGGTGACGCGCAGCGGGGTCTGGTTGAACGCCGTCGGGCCGTACTTGACGAGGTCGTAGATCGCCTGGACCTGCTCGTCGGTCACCGGCTCGTCGGTGAAGGTGTTCGCGGTGCGAGCCTCGCGGAACAGCAGGTCCTGGGCGGCGGCGTCAAGAACGAGAGACATGCGTGGACTTCCTTCGGGTGGCGTCCGGATCCGGTACCGGACCGTGGTCCGGATCGGCTGACAGAACCGACATTACGCGAGGGAAGTTCAATCTTCAACAAAAACGGCGGCGGTGGCGGAGTGATCCGCTTCACATCCGCCGCCCAGCACCCCGTTCCCGGGCCGCCGCCTGCCCCGGGCCGCCCCCTGCCCCGGGCCACCGTCGGCCGCGGTCCTCGGGCCGTCCCCGGTCCCTGGGCCGCCCCCTCGCCCCCGGCCGCCGCCATATCCGGTCCTCGGGCCGCCCGCCCCCGGTCCCCGGGCCGTCCCCTCGCCCCCGTCCCGGTCCTCGGGCCGCCCGCCCCGGTCCCAGGGGCGCCCCCGTTCTCTGGCCCCCCGGCCCCGGGCCATCGTCAGCCGCGGGCCATCGCCGGCCGCGGGCCATCGCCGGCCGCGGGCCATCGCCGGCCCCCGGGGCGCCCCGGCCGCGGGGACGGGCTCACTCCTCTTCGGGGTGCCCCTTCTCCTCGGCGAGCGCCGCGTCCAGCCGCTCCCGGGCGCCCTCCAGCCAACGCCGGCACACCTTGGCCAGCTCCTCACCGCGCTCCCAGAGGGCGAGGGACTCCTCCAGCGTCGTGCCCCCCGCCTCCAGACGCCGTACGACCTCGATCAGCTCGTCGCGGGCCTGCTCGTATCCGAGCGCCTCGTCCGTCCTGCTCGTCATGTCCCTGTGTTCCTACTCGTCGACTCGAACGGTGAACTCGCCCCCGGCCACCCGCGCGCGCAACGCCTCGCCGGCCGCCGCCTCGCCCGGGTCCCGCACCACGTGCCCGTCGGCCTGCTGCAGCACCGCGTATCCCCGCTGCAGCGTCGCGGCCGGCGAGAGGGCCACCACGCGCGCGTGCGTGTGACCCAGCTCGGAGTCCGCGCGGTCGAGGAGGTGGCCGACCGTGCGCCGGGCCCGGTCGGCGAGCGAGGCCACGTGGTCGGCCCGCTCGTCGATCATCCGGTGCGGATCCTGTATCGCGGGCCGTGCCAGCGCGTGGGCCAGCCCGCGCTCCTCCCGCTCCAGATACGCCTGCGCGCAGCGCCGCGCCCGCCCGCGCAGCATCCGCACCCGCTCCAGCTCCTCGCCGACGTCCGGCACGACCTTCTTCGCGGCGTCGGTCGGCGTCGAGGCGCGCAGGTCGGCCACGTGGTCAAGGAGCGGGTTGTCCGGCTCGTGACCGATCGCCGAGACGACCGGCGTGCGGCAGGCGGCGACGGCCCGGACCAACTGCTCGTCGGAGAACGGCAGCAGGTCCTCCACGCTGCCGCCGCCCCGCGCGACGACGATCACGTCGACCTCCTCCAGCGCGTCCAGCTCCTTCACGGCCTGGACGACCTGCGTCACCGCGTGCACGCCCTGGACGGCGACGTTGCGCACCTCGAAGCGGACCGCGGGCCAGCGGTGCCGGGCGTTCTCCAGGACGTCCCGCTCGGCGGCGGAGGCCCGCCCGCACACGAGGCCGACCAGCTGCGGCAGGAACGGCAGCGGCTTCTTCCGCTCGGGAGCGAAGAGCCCTTCCGCCCCCAGGGATTTCTTGAGCTGCTCCAGGCGTGCCAGCAGCTCCCCGACGCCGACCGGCTTGATCTCCACGGCCCGCAGCGACAGCTGCCCGCGCGGCGCGTACCACTCCGGCTTCGCGTGGACGACGACCCGGGCGCCCTCGCCCACGACGTCCGCGACCGCGTCGAAGACCTGCCGGTAGCAGGTCACGCCCACCGAGATGTCGTGCGAGGGGTCCCGCAGCGTCAGGAAGACGACGCCGGCGCCCGGGCCCCGGGACAGCTGGGTGATCTGCCCCTCGACCCACACCGCTCCGAGCCGGTCGATCCAGCCTCCGATGAGCCGGGACACCTGACCGACGGGCAGCGGGGCGTCCGCGGACGTGTTCACAGCCATGCCGACGAGAGTATCGGCCACGACCGACAACCCCGCTCCGAGCGCCGGGGTGCGGAGGGCGGCGTCCCCCGGCGTACGCAGGCGGCGGCCGGACACGGCCTTACGATGGGACGCATGACTGCTTCGCCTGGCCGCCGCCGTGTCCTGCTCGCCGCTCCCCGGGGCTACTGCGCGGGCGTCGACCGTGCCGTGATCGCCGTGGAGAAGGCCCTGGAGCAGTACGGGGCCCCGGTCTACGTCCGGCACGAGATCGTCCACAACAAGTACGTCGTGCAGACCCTGGAGAAGAAGGGCGCGATCTTCGTCGAGCGGACGGAGGAGGTGCCGCCGGGCAACATCGTGATGTTCTCGGCCCACGGCGTCGCCCCGGTCGTCCACGAGGAGGCCGCGCGCGGGCGCCTCGCCACCATCGACGCGACCTGCCCGCTGGTCACCAAGGTCCACAAGGAGGCGGTCCGCTTCGCTCAGGAGGACTACGACATCCTCCTGATCGGGCACGAGGGCCACGAGGAGGTCATCGGCACCTCCGGCGAGGCCCCGGACCACATCCAGCTGGTCGACGGCCCCGCGGACGTCGCGAAGGTCGAGGTCCGCGACCCGTCGAAGATCGTGTGGCTCTCCCAGACCACCCTTTCCGTCGACGAGACGATGGAGACGGTCGACGCGCTGAAGGAGAAGTTCCCGCAGCTCATCTCCCCGCCCAGCGACGACATCTGCTACGCCACGCAGAACCGTCAGCTCGCGGTGAAGCAGATGGGCGCGGAGGCGGAGCTGGTCATCGTGGTCGGCTCCCGCAACTCCTCCAACTCCAAGCGCCTGGTCGAGGTCGCCAAGCTCGCCGGCTCCCGCGAGGCCTACCTGGTGGACTTCGCGAGCGAGATCGACGAGGCCTGGCTGGACGGTGTGACGACGGTGGGCGTCACCTCCGGAGCCTCCGTCCCGGAGGTCCTCGTCGAGGAGGTGCTGGCCTGGCTCACCGAGCGCGGTTACGGGGACGTCGAGCTCGTCAAGGCCGCGGAGGAGCACATCACCTTCTCGCTGCCCAAGGAACTCCGCCGGGACCTGCGCGAGGAGGCGGCGGCACTGGCGGCAGGGCGCGGCGGGAGCGGTGCGGCGGCCGGTACGACGCCCGGTGCGGCGGGTACCTCGGCCGAGTGACGGTCCGTCGGCCGTCGTAACGTAGGGCCATGCAGATCTTCGGCGTGGACATCGGCGGATCCGGGATCAAGGGCGCCCCGGTGGACCTCGACAAGGGCGACCTGGCCCAGGAACGGCTCAAAGTGCTCACCCCGCACCCGGCGACGCCCGAGAGCGTCGCCGACGGCGTGCAGGAGGTCGTGGAGCACTTCGGATGGACGGGGCCCGTGGGGCTGACCTTCCCGGGCGTCGTCACCGGCGGCGCGACGATCCGTACCGCGGCCAACGTCGACAAGGGCTGGATCGACACCGACGCGCGCGCCCTGTTCGGCGAGCGGCTGGGCGGCCTGCCGGTCACCGTGGTCAACGACGCTGACGCGGCGGGCGTCGCCGAGATGTCCTTCGGCGCCGGGCGCGGCCGCGGCGGCACGGTGATCCTGCTGACGTTCGGCACGGGCATCGGCAGCGCCCTGTTCGTGGACGGCGCGCTGGTCCCCAACACCGAGCTCGGCCATCTGGAGCTGCACGGGCACGACGCCGAGAAGCGCGCCAGCAGCAAGGCCAGGGAGGACCACGAGCTGACGTGGGAGCACTGGGCGCACCGCGTCCAGAAGTACCTCGCCCACGTCGAGATGCTCTTCTCGCCGGAGCTGTTCATCATCGGCGGCGGCGTCAGCCGCAAGGCCGACAAGTTCCTGCACTTCATCGAGGGCGTCAAGGCGGAGATCGTCCCGGCCCAGCTGCAGAACAACGCGGGCATCGTGGGCGCGGCGATGCACGCGGCGAAGAGCGACTGAGGCGCGACGGTCGTGAGCCGTGAGCCGTGAGCCGTGAGCCGTGACGCCGTGTCGCCGTGAGAGCAGGCCGTCACGGCCGCGGACCGCGCCACGCACCGCGACCCGACCACGACGGGTCCGGGCGGGCGGCCGGGTTCCTGCGGCGGGCCGCCGCCCGGCGCAGGCCGCGCGCCAGGACGGTCAGCGCCGCCAGCAGCGTCCCGCCGTAGAGCCAGCCGACCTGGGTGGCCAGTGCTGTGACCAGCCCCATCAGGCGCGCCCCGATCCCGTTGCCGCCGGCGGCCACGGGCAGCAGCCCGACGGAGAAGGCGATCGGCGCCACCACCGGCGCGGACAGCAGATCGGCGGCGCGCACCCAGAGCGCGGTCAGCAGGCACACCGGCAGGAACAGCACGCCGTACGCCGTGAGCGAGGCGCCGAACAGCAACTGGTCCAGGCCGCCCAGCAGGAACATCAGCACCGAGCCGAACAACCCCGCGCCGAGCCCGGTCAGCCGCGGGTTCGGCATCCGCCACGACGGCAGCGGCGCGGGCCCGCGTGCGGCCGTGCCGGGGCTGGGCTCGCGGCGGCTCCGCTCCGGGCCCGGCTGGGGCGGCAGGGGAGGTGTGTCCCGTCGGGCGTCGCGTCGGGCTTCACGTCGGGCGTCCCGGTGGGAGTCCCGGTCAGGGGCCCGTGTCCAGTGTTGCTCCACCGGACCAACTCTGGTCTGTTTATGTGCCGAATCGGGTGTCGGACACGCCGTGCGGCACGGCTTGGCCAAGCGTTCGACCGGCCAGCGGGGCCGCGCCGGGGCACGCCGTAAACTGGTGGACCGGTCAGCTCTCTGGCCCCTGGCCCTCTCACTCCGGGAACTGGCCCCTTGGCCCTCTCACCACGGGAAGTCGCAACGTGTCGCTCACGATCGGAATCGTCGGTCTGCCGAATGTCGGCAAGTCGACCCTGTTCAACGCCCTGACCAAGAACGACGTGCTGGCGGCCAACTACCCGTTCGCCACGATCGAGCCCAACGTCGGCGTGGTCGGCGTCCCCGACGCCCGGCTCACGAAGCTGGCGGAGATCTTCTCCTCCCAGCGCGTCCTCCCGGCGACGGTCGACTTCGTCGACATCGCGGGCATCGTGCGCGGCGCGAGCGAGGGCGAGGGCCTGGGCAACAAGTTCCTCGCGAACATCCGCGAGTCCGACGCGATCTGCCAGGTCATCCGTGCCTTCAAGGACGAGAACGTGGTCCACGTCGACGGCAAGGTCTCGCCCAAGGACGACATCGAGACGATCAACACCGAGCTGATCCTCGCCGACCTGCAGACCATCGAGAAGGTCCTGCCGCGGCTGCAGAAGGAGTCGCGGATCAAGAAGGACGTCGCCCCGAAGGTGAAGGCCGTCGAGGAGGCGAAGGAGATCCTGGAGAAGGGCGACACGCTCTTCTCGCAGGGCGTCCTCCAGGGCAGCGAACGGGCCGAGCTCCTGCACGACCTGCACCTGCTCACCACCAAGCCCTTCCTCTACGTCTTCAACGTCGACGAGGACGAGCTGACCGACGACGCCTTCAAGGACGAGCAGCGCGCCCTCGTCGCCCCCGCCGAGGCGATCTTCCTCAACGCCAAGCTGGAGCAGGACCTCGCCGAGCTCGACGAGGACGACGCGATGGAGCTCCTGGAGTCCGTGGGCGCCGAGGAGCCCGGCCTCGCCACCCTCGCCCGCGTCGGCTTCGACACCCTCGGCCTGCAGACGTACCTCACGGCCGGCCCCAAGGAATCCCGCGCCTGGACCATCAAGAAGGGCGCCACCGCCCCCGAGGCCGCCGGCGTGATCCACACCGACTTCCAGAAGGGCTTCATCAAGGCGGAGGTCATCTCCTTCGCCGACCTGGTGGAGACCGGCTCGGTCGCCGAGGCCCGCGCGAAGGGCAAGGCCCGCATGGAGGGCAAGGAATACGTGATGCAGGACGGCGACGTGGTGGAGTTCCGCTTCAACGTGTGAGCGGATGTCCGACGCCGCCTCGCCGATGCGGCGGACATGCAGGTCGGAAGGGGTCGGGCTCGCGGGAGCCCGGCCCCTTCGTCGGTCCCGTGCTGGATCTGTGCGGGACCCGCTCGTCGGAAGGCGCCACTTCGCAGGTGGGAGCGTTGTGGTGGACGTTCCGCGGCGACGCGTCAGGCGGCGCCCAGGGCGCCGCAGCGGAAGATGTGGCGGTCCACGGGATCGTCCCGCAGGATCGCCCCGCGCAGGTCCTGCAGCTCGCGGCTCAGGTCCAGCCCCAGCCGCGCGGTCATGCGCGCTCGCGCCGAGGACAGCACGCGCAGCGCGTCCGCGCGGCGGCCGCATTCGTAGAGCGTGGCGGCACGGAAGGCCAGGAGCATCTCGTGCTCGGGGTGCTCCGCGGTGAGCCGCGCGAGTTCCGCGGCGAGCGACGAGTAGTTGCGCAGCTTGAACTCTGCCGCGACACGCAGCAGTTGCGCCGAGATCAGCAGCTCGTCGAAAGCGGTGGCGACACCTCGGCGGGTCCGCTCGGACGCGACGTCCTCCAGGGCGGCCCCCCGCCACTCGGCGAGCGCGGACGAGGCGAGGCGTGACACTTCCTGGGGCTCGGTCCCCCGCTGGGCCAGGTCGACCAGCCGGGTGAAGCGGTGCAGATCCACCAGCTGCGGATCGCCGGTCAGCATGTACGTCGAACCGCTCCGCACCAGCCGCACCGACCCGTCGGCCCCGCCCCGGCGAAGGCTCGCCCGCAGCCGGCAGACGTTCACGTACAGGTCGGCCCGGGACCGTCGTTCGTCCTCGTCCGACAGCAGATCGATCAGGCGGTCCATGGGAAGCGGCCGGCCCATCTCCAGCAGAAGTAAGCCCAGCAGCAGACGTTCGCGGCGGCGCCCGATGGTCCTGGGGTGTCCGTCGACGGTCCATTCAACTCTGCCGAGCACTCGAAAATATGACCCCGTGGCATGCATGCGGTCATGGTGCTCAGCCCGTCATGTTCCTGGCAAGGTGTTGGCATCCTCCTGGCAGGCCCCACCTCTCACACTGATCCCAAGTGCAACCGCGCCCAGGGGGTCGAAACGTGCCATACGTCATAGCCGGTCTGGTGCTCGTCGGAGCCGTCGCCCTGCTCAACCTCGTCCTGCTCCTGGTCATCCTGCGTCGCTGGCAGGAGCTCGAAGCCGTCCGCCGACGCGGCGACTTCGCGGCCCAGGGGCCCCAACCCGGGGACGGACTCCCGGACTTCACCGCCACCGCGCTCAGCGGGCGGACGCTGACGCAGGACGACTTCCGCTCCGGGGAGCTGCTGCTGGGCGTCTTCTCCCACGACTGTCCGTCCTGCACCGACAGCCTCCCCGACTTCGCCGAACGGGCCGACCGGACCCGGGCGGCGGGCGGCCGGGTCCTGGCCCTGGTGATCGGCGACGAAGCCGGCGAGAGCAGTCTGACCGCCCGACTCGTCGGGCCGGCGGACGAGGTGGTGCCCGATCCCGAGGCGTCGCCGCTGTTCCGCGCCCTGCGGGTCCCCGCCTTCCCCACGATTCTCGGCTACCGGGACGGCGTCGTCGCCGCCCCTTCCGCCGCCGACCGCGAACCGGTACCGGCGGCCTCCTGAGCCCCGGTGCGACCCCGGATCGCGGTCG
>NZ_JBMNDR010000019.1:8098-103334 GCF_052543235.1 Streptomyces sp. SAS_272
CCCCCCCCCCACCGCGGAGTACGCACATCCCATCCCCACAGGAAGAGGAGAACCATGCGCACACTCAAGGCCGGTGCGGGCCGTCTGATCGAGCGGATTCTGCCCAAGGCCGTGGCGGACGCGGGCTGCCCGCCGGACTGCTGGACCGAGTGGAGCACCAGCGCCCAGCGCTGCCGCCGCTGCTGTTACACCGGCGCGTGCAAGGTCAGCTGCGGAAGCTGGGACTACTGCTGAACCACCACGGGGCGGGCCGCGTGCGGCCCGCCCCGTGCCCGCCGGCCCAGCGCCCCTTCACCCGGAGTCACCCTTGTCCGACCTGCTGCTCGTCTGCCGCCTGACCCTGATCTGCGTGCTGGCCGTGGCCGGCCTCGCCAAGCTGCGCGACCGCCGCCGATTCGCCTCGGCACTGGGCGACCTCACCGTGCCCGCCGCCGCCCGGCCGGCGCTGGCCGTCCTGGTGCCCGCGGCCGAGCTCCTCGCCGCCGTGCTCCTCGCCGTGCCCCGGACGATCACCGCGGGGCTGGCCGTCGCCGCCGCTCTGTGCGCGGCGTTCAGCGTCGTCGCCGTCACCACCATGCGGCGTGGCAGCCCGGCCGGCTGCCCCTGCTTCGGCAGCAGGACCACCGTGCCCATGGGCCCCTGGCATGTCGCACGGAACGCCGTTCTCACGGTGCTCGCGCTCCTCGGCGGCGTCATCGCCCTCACCCAGGGCGCCACCGCCCCCTACGACGCGCCGGCACTGGTGCTCGCCGTCGCGGTCGCCGGCTATCTCACCACGCTCGCCGTCTTCACCGACGACCTCGCCTTCTTCTTCTCCGCCCGCACCGGCCAACGCTGAAAGGACGATCACAGAGTGAGTCACGCCATCGCCGGCCTCGCCCTTCTCGCCGCGGTCACCCTGGTCAACGCCCTCCTGACCGTCGCGGTCAGCAGACGCTGGCGGACCATGATGGCCCCCGCCCCGGCCGCCGCGGCCCCGGGGCCGCCGGCCCTCGCCGTCCAGGAGGGCGACCGCGCCCCCGCGTTCACCCTGCACACCCCCGGGGGCGACGTCAGTGCGGCCACCCTGGCCGGGCACCCCGCCCTCATCTGCTTCCTCCGCCCCGACTGCGGGCCCACCAGGGAAAGCCTTCCCGGGATCCAGCGGTGGGCCGAGGCGAACACCCCGTCAGGCGCACGGCTCGTCGCCGTCGTCAGCGGCCCGCCCGCGGAAGCCGGCTCCCTGCTCGACGCGGTCGGCCCGTTCACCGAACTCACCGCCACCGACCCGCCGGACGGACCCGTCGCCGGCGCCTTCGGCGTCCGCCACCACCCCTCGTTCGTCCTCCTCGACGCCGACGGGACCGTCACCGGGACGGGCATCGGCCAAGGCTCCCTGCCCGCGCTCGACCTCCTCACCGCATGAGCGGGCGGTCCGCCTCCCGCCCCGCCGATCTCCTGCGGGGCCTCAGCGCCGTGCTCGCCCTCACGGTGCGGTCCTGCCCCGGGGCCCTCGCCGCCCGCGTCGCCACCGTCGTCATCGCGGGCGCAGCCCCCGTGGCGGCCTCCTGGCTGCTCAAGTACGTGGTCGACAGCCTCACCGCGGAGGGGTTCCGCGCCTCGGACCTCAACTGGGCGGCGGCCGGCATCGGTCTGCTCACGGTCCTCCTCGCCGCCGCCTCGGCCGTCTCCTCCTATGCCGACGGCCGTATCCGCCGCGCCACCTCCACCCGGGCGCAGAGCGAGCTGCTCACGGCTGTCAACCGGCTCAGCGGACTGTCCAGGCTCGAGCAGCCCGCCTTCCACGACCGCGTCCAACTCGCCGTCCAGAGTGCGCAAGGGGCCGAGCGACTGGTCGGCGCGGCCCTCCAGGGCGCCCAGAGCGTCCTCACCCTGGCGGGTTTCCTGACGAGTCTCCTGCTCGTCAGCCCCACCCTGGCCGCCGTCCTCGTCGTCGCGGCCGTTCCGGCCCTGTTCGCGCATCTGGCCAACAGCCGGCATCGCGCCGACATGTTCTGGCGCACCAGCAGCCTCGCCCGCCGCCAGATCTTCTACCGAGGGCTCCTCACGGACTCCCAAGCGGCGAAGGAGATCCGCCTCTACGGCCTCGGCGGCTACTTCGCGCAGCGCATGCGCACCGATCTCGACAGCATCAACCGGCAGGAGGAACGTCTCGACCGACGCCTCGTCACCTACGAGACGGCCCTCGCCGTCCTCGGAGCCGGCGTCTCCACCGCCGCACTCGTCTGGGGCGTGCACCAGGCGGCCGCCCACGTCCTCACCGCCGGTGACGTGTCCCTCCTCGTGGCGGCCCTCGCCGGCATGCAGACGGCGCTCGTCGGCCTGGTGGGGTGCATCGCCCAGAGCCACCAGACGGCCCTGATGTTCAGCCACTACCTGCATGTCGTCCAGGTCCGCGACGACCTCCCCGCCCCGGCCGCCCCGATCGCCCCCCCGCCCCTGCGCGAGGGCCTCGAACTGCGGGACGTCTGGTTCCGCTACAGCGACGACGGACCGTGGATCCTCCGCGGAATCAGCCTGTTCGTCCCGCACGGCACCAGCCTGGCCGTCGTCGGACTCAACGGGGCCGGCAAGAGCACCCTCGTCAAACTGCTGTGCCGCCTCTACGACCCGCAGCGGGGCAGCATCCACTGGGACGGCATCGACATCAGGGACTTCCCCGCGGACCAGCTGCGCGAGCGGGTCAGCGTCGTCTTCCAGGACCCGATGGAGTACGACCTCACCGCCGGGGAGAACATCGGCCTCGGCGACCTCGGCTCCCTCCACGATCACGGGCGCATCCGCGCCGCCGCCGACGACGCGGACATCCACACCGCCCTCACCCGCCTCCCCCACGGGTACGACACCATGCTCAGCCGGATGTTCTTCCCCGACGACACCGAAGACAGCAGCCCCGGCGTCCAGTTGTCGGGCGGCCAGTGGCAGCGCCTCGCGCTCGCCCGGGCCCTGATGCGTTCCGAACGCGATCTCATGATCCTCGACGAACCCGGCACCGGTCTCGACGCGGTCGCCGAACGTCACGTCCACGACCGGCTCGCCTCGCTCCGTCAGGGCGCGACGAGCATCCTCGTCTCCCACCGCCTCAACACCGTCCGCGCCGCGGACGCCATCGTCGTCATCGCCGACGGGACCGTGCGGGAGGCGGGCACCCATGAACAGCTCATGACCGCCCACGGCGCCTATGCCGAGCTCTTCACCACGCAGGCCCAGGGTTACGAGGAGACCGTCCGGTGACGGCCGCGGCCCCGCTGCTCCTCACCCCGGCGGCGCTCCTCGTCCTCGCCGCGGCCCTGTTCCTGGCGCGTGGGCGGCTGGTGGCGGTGACCGTCCGCGGGTACAGCATGTCGCCGACCCTCATGCCCGGCGACCGGCTCCTCCTGCTCCGCGGCAGCCGCCGGGTCGCCACGGGCCGGGTGGCGGTCGTCGTCGCACCCCACCCCGAGCACGGCTGGCACACCGTCACGGGCCCGGCTCCCGACCTGCGCGACGCGTGGTACGTCAAACGCATCGTGGCCGTCGCCGGAGAGCCCGTGCCGCGCTGGGCCGGCCGGTGCCCCGGCACGCACGTGCCGCCGGGAATGCTCGTCCTCCTGGGCGAGCAGCCGGGGTCGAGGGACTCCAAGCAGCTGGGCTACTGCCCCGAGGACAAACTCATCGGAACCGTCCTGTTCCGCCTGCGGGCAGCCGCTGCCCGGTACACCTAGCCAGGTGCGCCGGGACGGGGTGAGCTTGTCGAGGTCCAGGCTGATCCCGAAGGGCACCGGTCGGGTCGCGGGCCACGAGATCGTCACCGGTGCGGACCGGCCTCTTCCGGCGGCGCCGCCCCCGGTGCCGGTCCGGCGGCTCACCGGGCGGGACGGCCGGGGCGGCCGGGGCGGCGGCGGTCGCCGATCGGGTGCGCAGGCGCCTGCCGTTCGCCTTCCGCCGTACCCCCCGCCGGGTCCAGGACCTCCCGTTCGATGCGAGCATGGGAGGTGTTCGGGGCGCAGGTGAGGGGGCGGCGTGACGCGGGTGGGGGAGCTGTATGCGGACGGTATGCGGTTGCACGACGCCGCTTGCGCGCTGCGGACCGACCACGCCCGTGCCGTGGACGCCGTCCGTGCCGCTCACACACCGCTCAGGGACGCGCTCGTCGCCGCCGAGCTCGGGTCCATCGCGCTCACCCGGCTGAAGGACGTCACCGAGGGACGGCTGCGGCTCGCGGCGGTCGAGGGGGCCGGCTTCGGCTCGGTCCGGGAGGTGTACGAGGCCGGCCGCCACCAGCTACGGCTGATCCCCGGCGTCGGCGCGCAGACCGCCGACCAGGTCCTCGCCGCCGCCCGGCAGATCGCCCGCGCGGTCGGGGAGACCGTCTCCGTCAGGATCGACGTGGACCACCCCGAGCCCGCCGCCTCGGCCCTGGTCGGCGCGCTGTACCGGCTCGTCGAGGCCGGCCCCGAGCTGCCCCGCGCGGTGGCCGCCGCCGAGCGGTACGAGAAGCGGCTCGGCGAACTGCTGCCCGCGGTCCGCCCGGCCACCGGCCGGCTGCGGCTGGCCCTCGCCGGACGGCCGCGCCGGGAGGCCGCGCGCACCGCGGTCACCGAGCTGACCGCGCTGACGGCCGAGGCCGCCGAGGCCGGCGTGGCGCTGCACCTCGCGCAGGCCACCGCCGACCTGCTGCGCGAACCGGCCTCCGAGCTCGAGCCGTGGGTCGACTTCGAGGTGCGCTCGGCCGAGTACTACAGCCTGCTGGCGGAGATCTGCGCCCGCCCGTCGGACGCGGCGGCCGCCGAGGGTTTCGTGCCGTCGGACGTGGCCGAGCAGGTGCACGCCCAACAGCTCGACGACACACACCGCCGGGTCTCCCTGCGCGGCTACCAGGCCTTCGGGGCGCGGTTCGCGCTGGCCCGGCGCCGGGTCGTCCTCGGGGACGAGATGGGACTCGGCAAGACGGTCCAGGCGATCGCCGTGCTCGCCCACCTGGCGGCCGAGGGGCACGCCCATTTCCTGGTGGTGTGCCCGGCCGGCGTGCTCATCAACTGGACCCGGGAGATCCGCGCCCGCAGCACGCTCAGGGCGGTGCCGGTGCACGGACCGGACCGGCGGGACGCGTACGCCGAATGGCGCGAGCGCGGCGGGGTCGCCGTCACCACCTTCGACGTGCTGCACACCCTGCCCGAGCCGGACGGGGGACCGCCGCCCGGCCTCCTCGTCGTCGACGAGGCGCACTACGTCAAGAACCCCCAGACCCGGCGCGCCCGCTCGGTCGCGGTGTGGACCGGGCTGTGCGACCGCGTCCTGTTCCTCACCGGCACGCCGATGGAGAACCGCGTCGAGGAGTTCCGCGCCCTGGTGCGCTGCCTCCAGCCCGACCTCGTCCCCGAGATCCACGACAGCTACGCGGCCGCCGGCCCGCAGGTGTTCCGCAAGGCCGTCGCACCCGCCTATCTGCGCCGCAACCAGAAGGACGTGCTCACCGAACTCCCCGCGCTGATCCACGTGGACGAGTGGGAGGAGTTCAGCGCCGCCGACGAGGGCGCCTACCGGGCGGCGGTCGCGGCCGGGAACTTCATGGCGATGCGCCGGGCCGCCTACGCCGACCCCGAGAGGTCCGCGAAGCTCCAGCGGCTGCGCGAACTGGTCGGGGAGGCCACGGAGAACGGCCTGAAGACCGTCGTGTTCTCCTACTTCCGCGATGTGCTCACCGCGGTCCGGGGCGCGCTGGACGACGCCGTGTTCGGTCCGGTCGCCGGCGACGTCCCGGCCGTCCGGCGGCAGCGGCTCGTGGACGACTTCACGGCCGCCGAGGGACCCGCGGTGCTGCTCTGCCAGATCGAGTCGGGCGGCGTCGGGCTCAACCTGCAGGCCGCGTCCGTGGTCGTGCTGTGCGAGCCGCAGATCAAGCCGACCCTGGAGCACCAGGCCGTGGCGCGGGCGCACCGCATGGGCCAGGTGCGGACGGTCCAGGTGCACCGCCTGCTGGTCACGGACAGCGTGGACGACCGGCTGCTGCGCATCCTCGAGAACAAGACCCGGCTCTTCGACGCCTACGCCCGCCGCAGCGACACGGCGGAGGCGACGCCGGACGCGGTCGACGTCTCCGACGACGGCCTCGCCCGCCGCATCGTGGAGGAGGAGCAGCGCAGGCTCGCCGGTCAGCCGCAGGACGCCGGGTAACGCGGCCTCGTCCCGGGCTTACGATGCGCCCAGCCGCATGCCGGCCGCAGCCGGTCGCACGTCGGTTCCGCTCCCCGGCGGCCGCGCCCGGCAACCGCGACATCGCCTGCGCGCCGGCCCCACCGCACGACCGTCCGACCCGTTGCCCGACCTTGCCCGCCCCATTGCCCCATTGCCCGACAGCCCGACAGCCCGACAGCCCGACAGCCCGACCTGTCTGAACCAGGAGCACGGTACTCGTGTCCATACCTCCGCCCCCGGGGCCCCACCAGCCCCAGGACCCGTACCAGACTCCGCCCCAGCCGGGCCCCTACCCGCAGGGCGGCCACCCGCAGGGCCCGTCTCCCCAGGACCCGTTCGCCCCGCCCCAGCAGCCCTACCCGCACGACCCGTACGCCCAGGGGCCGTACCCGCAGGCCCCGTACGGGGCCTCGCCCTACCCGGTGTGGGGGCAGGGGTACAACCCCTACGGGCGGTCCTCCGTCATCAACGGCGTGGCCATCGCCGCCCTGGTGCTCGGCATCCTCTGTTTCCTGCCGGGCGTGGGTCTGGTGCTCGGGATCGTCGCGCTGGCGCAGATCAAGAGGCGCGGGGAACGCGGCAGGGGAATGGCGATCGCCGGCGCCGTCCTGTCCTCCGTCGGTCTCGCGCTGTGGATCCTGATGCTGGCCACCGGCGGGGCCTCCGACTTCTGGCAGGGGTTCAAGGACGGCGCGGGCGCCGGCTCCAGCTTCTCGCTCGCCGAGGGCGACTGCTTCGACGTGCCCGGCGACACCTTCGGCACGGACGTCTACGACGTCGACGAGGTGCCCTGCTCCGGCGAGCACGACGCCGAGGTGTTCGCCACGATCCCGCTGTCCGGCGGCGACTACCCGGGCGAGGACAAGGTCGTGGACGTGGCCGACGACAAGTGCTTCACGCTCCAGCACGCCTACGCGATGGACTCCTGGGCGCTGGCGGAGGAGGTCGACGTCTACTACCTCACGCCCACCTCCGAGAGCTGGAGCTGGGGTGACCGCGAGATCACCTGCGTCTTCGGCAACGTGGACGAGGCAGGCACCCTCACCGGCTCGCTGCGCGCCGACGAGAGCACCCTCGACGCCGACCAACTGGCGTTCCTGAAGGCCATGGACACCGTCGACGACACGCTCTTCGAGGAGCCGGAGGACCTCCCCGAAGAGGATCTGGCGGCCAACCGGGCCTGGGCCGGCGACACCGGGGACGTCACCGCCGCGCAGGCCGCCGTGCTGGGCGGCCACACCTGGTCCGCGACGGTCCGGGCGCCGATGGCCGCTCTGGTGAAGGACATGCAGCGAGCCGGCAAGGAGTGGGCGGCGGCGGAGAAGGCCTCCGACGTGGACGCCTTCTACCGGCACTACGAGATCGCCTACGGCGTCGTGGACGGCGACACGACCGTCACCGCCCGCGAGGCTCTGGGCCTGGCCACCACGCCGCCCGACTACGACGACGAGAGCGGTGGCCCAGGGGACGGCACGGGCGGGGGCGGGGGCGACGGCGGCCTGGATGTGTGATCACGTCCTCAGCGGGGAGAAAGTGCCTGGGTGAAGCGTTTCGCCGACGGATGTCATCACATCGAGTGATTCTCTGGCCTTTACTTGCACGGCTCAACCCACGGTTGCCAGGCTGTAGCTGTCTGTACAACCTGATGGGAGTGGCCAGTGACATTCGGTGAGCAGCCGGCGTATCTGCGTGTCGCGGGTGATCTTCGCAAGAAGATCACCGACGGGTCGCTGCCACCGCACACCCGGCTTCCCTCCCAGGCGAGAATCCGCGAGGAGTACGGCGTCTCCGACACCGTCGCCCTCGAGGCGCGCAAGGTGCTGATGGCCGAGGGGCTGGTCGAGGGCCGTTCCGGTTCGGGCACGTATGTGCGTGAGCGGCCCGTGCCGCGCCGGATCGCCCGCTCCGGCTACCGGCCGGTCAGCGGCGCGACGCCCTTCCGGCAGGAGCAGGCCGAGGCGCACACGCGCGGCACATGGGAGTCCAGCAGCGAGCAGACCGAGGCGGGCGTCGCCGTCGCGGAGCGGCTCGGCATCCAGGCCGGCGACCGCGTGATGCGCACCCGGTACGTCTTTCGTGAGGCCGGCGAGGCGATGATGCTCTCCACCTCGTGGGAGCCCCTCGCGGTCACCGGCCGCACGCCCGTCATGCTGCCCGAGGAGGGGCCGCTCGGCGGCATGGGCGTCGTGGAGCGCATGCGCGCGATCGACGTCATCGTCGACAACGTCGCGGAGGAGGTGGGCGCACGACCCGGCCTCGCCGAGGAGCTGCTCGCTCTCGGCGGCGTCCCCGGCCATGTCGTCCTGGTCGTGCAGCGCACTTACTACGCCTCGGGCCGCCCGGTCGAGACGGCCGACGTGGTGATCCCCGCCGACCGGTACCGGGTCGCCTACCACCTGCCGGTGAAGTAGCCGCCGCAGCAGGCGGTGCGGTAACGCATGCGCACCGACGGCGCACACCCTTCCGGCAGTTGCCTCCGGAAACCCCACGGTCCGGGCCTGCCCGCGCGCCGTCGGAATCCGGTCGTTTCCGGACGTTCCCGCAGGTCGCCCCCTAGGTGCCCAGACCCCCGCCGACCGGACACATCGCGGCGCGCGTACGGCGCGTCCGGCCTCGTGCGCCCCCTGCGTCCTGGCTGGTTGCGTACCTCTTTGTGTAATTCCGTGTTCGCTGCGTAAAGGTAAGGCGTACGCTCGGGCATATGCGGATTGCGGTTTCCTTGGAAGGCGGGGCGCACGGCGTGCCGTGGACGGGATCCGGGCGGTCGGGGGCGGGAAGGGGGCGTGCGGCGCGATGAACGACAGCACCATCTCTCTGCCTTGGCACGTGATACGGCAGGACGACAACGGCAATCGCTACCGCGTGGGCCGGTATGCGACCAGGGCCGAGGCCCAGAAGATCGCGGACAGCCTCGACGGCCGCGGCCACAAGCAGCTGTACTGGGTCGAGCGCGTCGGCCAGGGGCAGAGTCACGGGCAAACCCAGGCGCAGGGCCACGGGCAGAGTCAGGGTCAGGTCCCGGCGCAGCCCCAGGGGCCGGGCCAGGTGCAGACGCAGGTGCAGGCGCACAACGGAGACGGCACCCGCAACTGAACCGCCACCGGAACCGGACCGTCCTGCGGAACCGGACCGCCCTCCGGTCGAGTTGCGCGGCTCCTCCCGTAGGCTCCGGCGCATGACGGAACGGATCGTGGTGGTGGGAGCCGCCCTGTTCGACGGCGGCCGTCTGCTCGCCGCCCGCCGCAGCGCGCCGCCGGAGCTCGCCGGGCGCTGGGAACTGCCTGGCGGCAAGGTCGAGGAGGGCGAGACGCCCGAGGCGGCCCTCACGCGCGAGCTGCGCGAGGAACTCGGCGTCGCCGCGGAGGTCGTCGAGCGCATCCCGGGGGAGTGGCCCCTGAAGCCGCCGTATGTGCTCCAGGTGTGGAGCGCCAGGCTGCGCCCCGGCTCCGCCGCCGCGCGGCCCCTCCAGGACCACGACGCGCTGCGCTGGCTCACCCCGGACGAGATCTGGCACGTCGACTGGCTCGACCAGGACGTTCCCGCGGTCCGCGAGACGCTCTCGAGGGTTCCCGGGGCGCGCTGACCGGCAGCCGGGTCACTGTCGTACGCCGTTCGTGCCACAGCGGGACCCGTGCGGCGGTACTGCCTCCCGGATATCGGGTATGTGCCCCTTAACCCCATGAAATCGGACAGGGGTGTACTCGCTGGCCCGGGAAGTGATCGGCGTGATCGACACCGAAGGCGACCGCGCCGAGTGGACGTTCCCCGCGGACCCCGGCGCGGTGCGCACCGCGCGCCGCGCCGTGCGTGAGCAGCTGCGCGACTGGGGCCTCGACAGCGTGGGCGACCTCGCCGCGCTGTTGGTCAGCGAACTGGTCACCAACGCCCTGCGGCACGCCACCGGTCCCATCGGCGTCAGCCTGGTCCGCCCCGCGCGACTGGAGGGCGTCCTCCTGGTGGAGGTCTCCGACCCGCTGCCCGATCCGCCCCGGGAGCGGATCGCCCGGCCCGAGGACGAGAGCGGGCGCGGACTGCAGCTGGTCGCCTCCTCCTCACGCCGCTGGGGTACCCGTCCGGGAGCCACCGGCAAGACCGTGTGGTTCGAGCTCGCCGTGCCGGATTGACGCGCCCCGGTGCGGGGATGAGCCGGTGTACAGCGGGGCCGAGGCTGTCGCCGTCGGGTTCCGGTCGCCGACCGGTGCCGGAAGGTGTGGTTCGACGACGTGTCCGCTGGTTAGAAGACGGGAAGTGTCGTCGCAGGACGGGCCGGAAAAAGCCTGGACCGTGCTGTGATCGTGAACACCGTGTCGTGCGGCCCCGTAGTGCTGGATACTGCGGGCAGCCGCCGCCGGTGACCGGTGCCGGGCGCGGTGAGCTGGAGGGGACGGTTCGCGTGAGCGAGATACCAGCGAAGGCCACGGAGTCCGAGGACCCGTCGGGCGGCGCGAGGGCCGAGGCCGCCGTGCCCGGCGCTCTCCCGGACGGCGAGCCCGGCGACGCCATATGGCAGAGCAGCCCGCCCGGCTCGATCTACGACTACATCAAGGTCGCCTCGTTCTCCATCGGCCCCGACGGTCTCGTCGACCAGTGGAGCCTGCGCGCCGAGCAGATCTTCGGCATCCCCGCCGACCGGGCCGTGGGCATGGACCCCATCGACGCGTTCATCGATCCGGACCTGCGCGAGCGCGGCCAGCGCAAGATGGCCGAGATCCTGGACGGGCGGGAGTGGACCGGTGTGGTCCCGTTCCGGATGCCGGACCCGGTGCCCGGCGGCGGGCGCGGCGAGCAGGGCCTCGCCGAGGTGTACGTCATGCCGACGCGCAGCCTGGACGGCGAGAAGGCCGCCGTGTGCATCGTCGTCGACGTCCGCACGCTCCGCAGCATCGAGACGGATCTCGCCGCCTCGCAGGCCATTTTCGGCCAATCGCCGTTCGGGTTCCTGCTGATCGACCCCGACCTGCGGGTCCGCCGCGCCAACCACCGGTTCGCGTCCGTCTTCGGCGGCGCCCCCGACGACCACCGCGGCAAGGGCGTCCACGACTACCTGCCCCGGTCCGAGGCCGACCGGGTCAGCGCGACCCTGCGCCGGGTGCTGCAGACCGGCGACTCCATCACGGACATGCACGTCACGGGCTTCGTGCCGGGCTCCGACGAGCGCCGGCACTGGTCGATCAACCTCTACCGCGTGCACAGCGGCAGCGGCCGCCCGATCGGCGTCGCCTGGCTCGGCACCGACATCACCGCCCGGCGCGCCGCCGCCCGCGAGGCCGCCGCCGCGCGGCGCAATCTCGCCCTTCTGAACGACGCGGGAGCCCGTATCGGGAACTCCCTCGACCTGGAGACGACCGCGCGCGAACTCCTCGACGTCGTCGTGCCCGGCTTCTGCGACCTCGCCACCGTCGACCTCTACCAGGGGCTCCTGGCCGGCGACGAGACTCCGCCCGGCCTCGCCGACGGCAGCGCGGAACTGCGCAGGGTCGCCTTCTCGTCCGCGGTCTCCGACGCGCCCTTCCCCGGGGCGGGCGCGCCCGTCGCCGTCGGCGCGGTCCACCACTTCCCGTTCAACTCGCCCTGCGCCGACGCCTTGCGCACCGCCCGCCCGCAGACCGTCCCCGGCGACGAGGGCGGCCTCGTGCAGGGCACGATCGCCGTCCCGATGGTCGCCCACGACACCGTCGTCGGCCTCGCGCAGTTCTCACGGACGAAGGGCAGCGAACCGTTCGGGGACCGGGACCGCGATCTGGCGGTGGAACTCGCGGCGCGGGCGGCGGTCTGCATCGACAACGCCCGTCTGTACCGGCGCGAGCACGAACGGGCGCTGATACTGCAGCGGTCGCTGCTGCCGCCCGGCGACCCCGTGGCGTCCGGCCTGGACATCGCCTGCCGCTATCTGCCCGGCAACGTCTCGACCGGCCGTCCCAGCGAGGTCGGCGGCGACTGGTTCGACGTCATCGAACTGCCCGGTCACCGCACCGCGTTGGTGGTGGGGGACGTGATGGGCCGCGGTCTGCGGGCCGCGGTCGCGATGGGCGAACTGCGTACGGCCGTCCGCACGCTGGCCCTGCTGGACCTCGAACCGGCTGAGGTGCTCTCCGCGCTGGACGAGATCGCGCGCGGCCTCGGCACCCCCGGAGGCGTCCAGCAGGCGACCAGGGCCGCCCGCCGCCCCCGGGAGGCCGATCTGTCCGAGGTGTATCTCGCGACCTGCGTCTACGCGGTCTACGACTCGGTGACCCGCCGCTGCACCTTCGCCAACGCGGGTCATCTTCCTCCGGTCCTCGTCGAGCCCGGCGAGCCCGCGCTGATGCTCGACGTGCCGCCCGGCATGCCGCTCGGCGTGGGCGGCGAGCCCTTCGAGGAGGTCGAGGTCGAACTCCCCGAGGGCGCGCTGCTGGCGCTCTACACGGACGGCCTGGTCGAGTCCCGCGACCATCCGCTGGACGAGGGACTCAACGCGTTCGTGGGAGCTCTCACCGATCCCTCCGCGCCCCTCGAGGACGTCTGCGACCACGTCCTCAGCACCCTCGACTCGCACCACGGCGAGGACGACATCGCGCTGCTGATGGCCCGGGTGCAGGGCCTGCCCGCCGACTCGGTCGGCGACTGGACCCTCCCCCGCGAGCCGCGCAGCGTGGGCCGGGCCCGGGAGCACGCACGCGGCCGGCTGCTCGCCTGGGGCCTCGAACCCCTCGTCGACACGACGGAACTGCTGGTCAGCGAACTCGTCACCAACGCACTGCGGTACGGCGAGGGGGAGATCAGACTACGGCTGCTGCTGGACCGCACCCTGGTGTGCGAGGTCTGGGACGCCGGTCTCGTCCAGCCGCGCCGGCGCCGCGCCCGGGACACCGACGAGGGCGGCCGCGGCCTCCAGCTCGTCGGCCTCCTGGCGGCGGCCTGGGGCTCCCGCCGGACACCGCGCGGGAAGACGGTGTGGTTCGAACTGCCGCTGCCGGACGGCGAGACGGGCCTGGCGGACCCGGCGGAGGCGTTGCTGAGTCTCTTCTGACCCCCGCTCAGGCGCGGGCGGGGCCCGGGGGCGGACGGCAGGACGGCCATCGCCCGTCGGCGGCCCCGCCGCAGGCGGCGACCCGATCCTGGCGCGGCCCCTCGCCTCCCCGGCCACCCGCGCCCCGTCAGCCTCCCTTGCCGCCTGCGCGCTCACGTGCCGCCTGCACGCTCACGTGCCGCCATGGGCTCACGTGTCGGCGGAGGGCGGGGTGGTGGGGTTCGCGGGCGGGGCGTCGGCGGGGGGCTCGGGCGGGACGATGCCGCCCAGCACGCCACCGGCCGCACCGATCCCGCCGGCCGTCCCCTCCGGCGCGGGGGCGGGGTTGCCGTGCGTTCGCACGTCCTGCTCGGCCAGCTCCAGCGACTCCAGCGCGAGGTCGTCGGCGGCCCGGCGGTCGGCCGGATCGTTCGCGGCGAGGAGACGTTCCGCCTCGGCCAGCCGGGTACGGGCGGCGGCGCCGACCGCACCGCGGTGCGTCTCGACGAAGTCCGACGCCGCGCCCGTTGCGGTGCGGGCGGTGATCAGCGCGGCGGCCCGCAGCACGCCGCTGCGCCCCGGGGCGAACGGCTCCGTGGCCCGCACGATCCGGCGCAGCATGCCGACCGGGTCGGCGGGCCGGCCTGCCGTCAGCTCCTGCCGCACGGAGGCCAGGACGACGTCCGCGTGCCGCAGCAGGGCCTCCTGCGGCGGGCCGGATGCCTCGGCCGCCCGTGCCGCGGACAGCTCCGCCTCCGCACCGGTCAGGGCGGCCGGCACCGTCTGCTCGGCCGCCTTCAGCAGCGCGGCGAGCCGGTCGACCCCGCCGAGCAGGACCGCGGCCTGGGCGACGGCGGCCTCGGCGGCCCGCAGATGGGTCGCCGCCGTGCCGGCCCGTCCCGCATCGGCGGCCTGACGGGCCTCGTTCAGCCGGACGGTGGCGAACAGCAACCGGTCCTTGCACTGTTCGACGTTCCCGATGACGGTGGCGGTGGCGGTGGGCGCGTACCGCGTCCGCAGGCCCGCGAGGACGGTCTCCGAGGCCGCCACGCGCCCGGTCAGCTCCCGGAACCTGCCCTCGGCGACGCCCAGCGCATCCCCCGGCCCGCCGTCGGGGCCTCGCAGCCGCGCCAACGCGTCGGCCACCGAGTCCAGCCGCCGTGTCGTCTCCTCGCACCGACCGACGATCCCCGCGAGGGCGTGCGCCCGGGCCGCGTCCTCGGCCGGCGTGCCCTCGTCGTAGCGCAGGCGCATCCGGAACGCGGCGGCGAGTTCGGTCCCTGCCTCCTGGACGGTCAGGCGTAGGGGCGTCACGGGGTCCCTGCCGAACAGGGTCTCGGCGTGGTCGAGTTCGGTGCGGGCCGCGCGGATGCGGTCGTCGGCCTCGACCAGCGCGGCGCGGGCCCGCCCGTCGAGGGCTGTGAGGGGCGGGGCGGAACCCGGCGGCGGGGGACCGCCCGACCCGCCGGGGGTGGTCCGGCTGCGGGCCCGCCGGACCCGGCGCACATACCCGTAGCCGGCGATCGCACCGACCGCGGCGACCGCCACGAGCGGCAGCACCAGGTCGGCGGTGGACGTCTCGTCCTCTTCCTCCCCGGCGGCCGCGACGGTGCCCGCTGCGGACGCCGGCTCCTTGATCGCAACCGGAGCGTCGTCGCCCGACGTCATCCCTGGCAACACCAGCCACACGAGCCCGATCGCGCAGCCCAGCACGGCGTGCGCCACCCGCACGGATATGTGCGGCCCGGGACGCCGCGGTCGGCCTCGATGCAGGGAAGAGGTCACATTTGGGAGCGTATGGCCGCGAATCCGGTCACGCGAGCGGGATGCACCCGGGCCGGGGGCGATGGGGCGCGACGACACGGGAGGGGTGACCGGGATGGACCGATCGCCGGAACGCACGGAGCCGAAGCCGATTCCGAAGCCGACGACGAAGCCGGAGCCGAAGCCGGAGCCGGAGTCCACAAGGAGGCCGGAGTCTGAGCCGGAGTCCACGACGAAGCCGGAGCCGAAGCCCAAGCCGGAGCCGGAGCCGAAGCCGGAGCCGGAGTCCACAACGAGGCCGGAGTCTGAGCCGAAGTCCACGACGAAGCCGGAGCCGAAGCCCAAGCCGGAGCCGGCGGAGGACCGGGTCGTGCGGGCTCAACCGACGCCCAGGCAACGGCCCGGCCCTGCCCCCGCAGCGGCGGACCCCACCGCAGACGCCGATGTGAACACGGACACGGACACAGGCACGGACACAGGCACGGACACAGGCACGGACACGGACACAGGCACGGGCACGGGCACGGACACAGGCGCGGACACCGACCCCGCCCCCGTCGTACCGGAAGCCGCCCCCGGCACGGGCGTCGCCGCCCCCGCACACGCCGCGGACGCCGGTACTGGCCCCGTCGCTCCCGTCGCCCCCGTAAGCCCCGCCGCCGAGGCCGCCGGTCAGGCCCCCGCCCCCACCCGCGTCCCGGCCCCCACCCCCGCGCCCGGTGACGCGCCGCCCGCGTCCGGCGCCGAGGGCGGTGGCGGCGGTGCCGACGACCCCGGTGACGACCCCGGGGCTTCCGGGGGCCGCCGGCCGGCCCGACGTCGCCTGCGCCGGGTCCGCCGCGCCGCCCTCGTCCTCGTCCTGCTGCTCCTGGCGCCGATCCTCGTCGCCGAGGCCGCGTTGCGCGTGAACTACCTGGGCGATCCGGCCGACGGCACGTACACCCGCGGCAAGGACGCCGTCTGGCTGGGCCACGCCTGGGTGGACGGCCGCAAGACCGACGCCGACGTCGACACCCTGGCCCGCCGCCTCGCCGACACCGGCATGCGGGACCTCTATGTGCACGCCGGGCCCCTGGAGCACGACGGCACGCTGCCGAAGTCCGCCTACGCGAACGCGCGGTGGTTCATAGCCGCGGTGCACCGGAAGGCGCCGAAACTGCGCGTCCAGGCCTGGCTCGGCGACGTGCTCGCCACGGAGACCCCGGACGGCATGCGACTGGAACGGCCGGAGACCCGCGCCGCCGTCGTACGGTCCACCCGCGAGATCCTGGCGGCCGGTTTCGAGGGCGCCCACTTCGACCTCGAACCCCTCCACTCCGACGACGCCGACTACCTCACGTTGCTCGACTCCCTGCGCGCCGTCACCCGCGCGCAGCACGCCCAGCTCTCCGTCGCGGCCCACCAGATCGACCCGGTGCCCGGGTTCCACTCCTTCTGGGGCGCGACCACCGGGCACCCCAAGTGGTGGTCGCAGAAGTTCTTCGGCCAGGTCGCCCGCCGCGTCGACCAGATCGCCGTGATGTCGTACGACACCATGCAGCCGCTGCAGAGCACGTACGGCGGCTACGTCGCCCAGCAGACGTCCCTCGCCCTGGAGGTCACCCCGCGCTCCACCGACCTGCTGATGGGCCTGCCCTTCTACCGCGAGAACCGCTTCGGCCACTGGGCGCACGCGGAGACGGTCGCCGCCGCCGTCCGGGGCGTCCGGCTGGGCCTGTCCCACACCGACGCCGACCGCGAGAACTTCGGCGTGGCGGCGTACGTGGACTTCGCGGCGACGGAGACCGACTGGACGTCGTACCAGGACGGTTGGGTCCGATAGAAGGACGGGCTTTTTACCCGCCGCACCCCTGGTGAACGCCGGGGGCGCTGGGATCATGAAGTCATGTACTGGGCATTGGTGGGCGTCAGCGTCGTCTGTGTGACGATCATGGGGGCGATGGGCGTCGCGGGCGTCACCCGGGAGTGGGCGCCGCCGCTCGGCCGCAGGCGGGTGCTGCGGCCGAGGCTGTGGGGGACCGGCGCCCTGATGAGCGCCGGGGGCCTGGGCCTGTTCATGTTCCTGGGCCCGCTGGCCACCGACCGACCGATGGTGAACTTCTACATCCCGCTCGCCGGGATGGCCGTCAACTTGGCCGGGCTCGGCCTGCAGACGCTCGCCCGGCGCCCCGGTCGCACGCCTCAGTCGCCCCCCGCGTCTACGACCCCGACCGTCTCCTGATCTTCGAGCCCAGCCACACCAGCGGGTCGTACTTGCGGTCGACCGCGCGTTCCTTCAGCGGGATCAGCGCGTTGTCGGTGATCTTGATGCCCTCGGGGCAGACCTCCGTGCAGCACTTGGTGATGTTGCAGTAGCCGAGGCCGTGCTCGTCCTGGGCCGTGCGCTTGCGGTCCAGGCCGCTCGCCTCGGCCCCGTCCAGCGGGTGCATGTCCAGCTCGGCGACCCGCATGAGGAAGCGGGGGCCGGCGAACGCCGTCTTGTTCTCCTCGTGGTCGCGCACGACATGGCAGGTGTCCTGGCACAGGAAGCACTCGATGCACTTGCGGAACTCCTGCGAACGGTCCACGTCCTCCTGGAACATCCGGTACTCGCCGGGCCCGACCCCCTCGGGCGGCACGAACGACGGCACCTCCCTGGCCTTCCGGTAGTTGAACCCGACGTCCGTGACCAGGTCGCGGATCACCGGGAAGGCGCGCAGCGGGGTCACGGTGATCGTCTCGTCGGGGGTGAACACCGACATGCGCGTCATGCACATCAGCCGGGGCCGCCCGTTGATCTCCGCCGAGCACGAACCGCACTTGCCCGCCTTGCAGTTCCAGCGGACGGCGAGGTCGGGCGCCTGCGTGGACTGCAGCCGGTGGATGATGTCCAGCACCACCTCGCCGTCGTTGACCTCGACGGCGAAGTCCTCCAGACCGCCGCCCTCCGTGTCACCCCGCCAGACCCGGAACCGTGCCTCGTAGCCGCTCATTCGCACAGCTCCTCTTCGGTGAGGTACTTGACCAGCTCCTCCTTCTCGAAGAGGGCGAGCAGGTCGGGGCGGACGGGTTCGGTGGTCTCGCGGACGAGCTGGATCCGGCCGCGCCGCGGGTCGTCGGCCGCCGCGCCCTCGGTGGGATCGGCGAGCCGGCAGAGCAGGTTGACGTTGCGCCAGGTCCGCTCCATCGCCGGACAGTCCTCGCGGGTGTGGCCGCCGCGCGACTCGGTGCGTTCCAGCGCCGCCCGCGCCACGCACTCGCTGACCAGCAGCATGTTCCGCAGGTCGAGCGCCAGGTGCCAGCCGGGGTTGAACTGGCGGTGGCCCTCGACGCCGGCCCGCCGGGCCCGTGCCCGCAGCTGCGCCAGCCGGTGCAGGGCCTCCTCCATCTCGGCCTCCCGGCGGATGATGCCGACCAGGTCGTTCATCGTCTGCTGGAGTTCCTGATGGAGGGTGTACGGGTTCTCCGCCGGGCCGCTCGCGTGGGCGGTCCCGGGGTCGCCGCTCGCGGGCCCCGCGCCGGCCGTCTCGGCGGAGAAGGGGCGCAGCGCCTCGGCGGCCGCCGCGTCCACCTGCGCCTCGTCCACCGGCGGGCGCTCGTACGTCGTCGCCGCCGCGTACTCGGCCGCGTGCAGGCCCGCCCGCCGGCCGAACACCAGCAGGTCGGAGAGGGAGTTGCCGCCGAGCCGGTTGGAGCCGTGCATGCCGCCGGCCACCTCGCCCGACGCGAACAGCCCCGGCACCCCGCGCGCGGCCGCCGTGTCGGAGTCGACCGCGATGCCGCCCATCACGTAGTGGCAGGTCGGCCCCACCTCCATGGCCTCGGCGGTGATGTCGACGTCCGCGAGCTCCTTGAACTGGTGGTACATCGAGGGCAGCCGGCGCTTGATGACCTCGGCGGGCATCCGCGTCGACACGTCCAGGAAGACCCCGCCGTGCGGGGAGCCGCGACCCGCCTTCACCTCGGAGTTGATGGCGCGGGCCACCTCGTCGCGGGGGAGCAGCTCCGGCGGACGCCGGTTGTGGTCCGGGTCCTCGTACCAGCGGTCGCCCTCCTCCTCCGACTCGGCGTACTTCTCCTTGAAGACGTCGGGGACGTAGTCGAACATGAACCGCTTGCCCTCGGAGTTGCGCAGCACCCCGCCGTCCCCGCGGACGGACTCCGTGACGAGGATGCCCTTCACCGACGGCGGCCAGACCATGCCCGTCGGGTGGAACTGCACGAACTCCATGTTGAGCAGGGGCGCTCCGGCCAGCAGGGCCAGCGCGTGGCCGTCGCCGGTGTACTCCCACGAGTTCGACGTCACCTTGAAGGACTTGCCGATGCCGCCGGTCGCGATGACCACGGCGGGCGCCTGCAGGACGAAGAAGCGGCCGCTCTCGCGCTCGTAGGCGAAGACTCCGCTCACCCTCGAGCCGTCTTTCAGGATCCGGGTGACCGTGCACTCCTGGAAGACCTTCAGCCGTGCCTCGTAGTCGCCGCTCTCCCGGTGATCCTCCTGCTGGAGCGAGACGATCTTCTGCTGGAGGGTGCGGATCAGCTCCAGGCCCGTCCGGTCGCCGACGTGGGCGAGGCGCGGGTACTCGTGGCCGCCGAAGTTGCGCTGGGAGATCCGGCCGTCGGCGGTGCGGTCGAAGAGGGCGCCCCAGGTCTCCAGCTCCCAGACCCGGTCCGGGGCCTCCTGGGCGTGCAGCTCGGCCATCCGCCACTGGTTGAGGAACTTGCCGCCGCGCAGGGTGTCGCGGAAGTGGACCTGCCAGTTGTCGTGCTCGTTGGCGTTGGCCATCGCCGCCGCGATGCCGCCCTCGGCCATCACCGTGTGCGCCTTGCCGAACAGCGACTTGCAGATGACGGCGGTGCGGGCGCCCCGTTCACGGGCCTCGATGGCGGCCCGCAGTCCGGCGCCTCCCGCGCCGACCACGACGACGTCCCACTCCTGGCGGTCGACCACGGACATCAGCAGGCCCCACTCATCAGGTTCGGCAGCATCTAGAAAAACCTCGGATCGTCGAACACACCGGACGCGACGAGATAGACGTAGAAGTCGGCGAGCGCCACGCTCACCAGCGAAGCCCAGGCCAGCTGCATGTGACGGGCGTTGAGCCTGCCGACGAACTGCCACGCCCGGTAGCGCACGGGGTGCCTCGAGAAGTGCTTCAGCTTGCCGCCGACGATGTGCCGGCAGGAGTGGCAGGAGATCGTGTACGCCCAGATCAGCCCGATGTTCAGCAGGAAGACGAGGGTGCCGAGCCCCATGTGCCCCCACGCGTAGTGCTCGTCGCGGAAGGCGAGCACGGTGTCGTAGGTGAGGATCCCGGCGACGACGATCGCGGCGTAGAAGAAGTACCGGTGGACGTTCTGCAGGATCAGCGGGAAACGGGTCTCGCCGGTGTACTTCCTGTGCGGCTCGGCCACCGCGCAGGCCGGGGGCGAGGCCCAGAAGCCCCGGTAGTAGGCCTTGCGGTAGTAGTAGCAGGTCAGCCGGAAGCCGAGCGGGAAGATCAGGATGATGATCGCGGGGGAGATCCCCCACCACGCGCCGAAGAGCTCCGCGTTGGGGCCGTGCCGCATGGTGTCGCAGTTCTCCGCCAGGCACGGGGAGTAGAACGGCGAGACGTAGGGGGCCGCGTAGTAGTCGGCGTTCGCGAAGGCCCGCCAGGTCGAGTAGACGACGAACGCCAGCAGACCGGCGGCGGTGGCGGCGGGCGCCAGCCACCAGCGGTCGGTCCGCAGGTGGGACGCGGCGATCGCGGCGCGGCCGGCGCCGCGTACGCCGCTCGGGGGATGGGGGTCGGTGGAGGCGGGTTCCGTACCAGTGGCCAACGCAGGACTCCGGTCGGGTCGGGAGGCTCGGGTCGGGAGGCTCGGGTCAGGGGGCGTGTCGGTCCCGGGCGCCGAGTCCCTCGTCGTCCGTGTCGATCCACAGGGAGTCGTCGTAGGGGGTGTCGGGGATGGTGACCAGTTCGGGCTTGCGCGGCGCACCGGGATGCGCGGCGGCTTCGCGCAGCAGCGCGACGCTCTCCCGCAGGTGGTCCGCGTCGGTGCGGACGCGGCGCATCTCCAGGCCGCCGCTGCCGATCTGCTGTTCCAGGCGGCCGACGGACCGGGAGAGGTCGTCGAGGCAACGCTGGACGGTTGTCAGGTCGTCGTGCACGGACATGACATGACCTCGCTTCCGTGGGCAGGCCCGGGACGGCAACGTTCATGCGCCTGCGAGTGTTGCGCGTCACACCGGTGGATGTGAAGGCGTGTGCAGTGATTGGCGGATACGGAGGGGTGCGGAGGGAGTGCGGAGGGAGTGCGTTGCTCCGCACGAGTGGGGTTGCGGGGCCCTGCCGCCGTGTCGCTCCCGGCAGGCGAACCCTTTCCTCTTCAGTAAGTCGTAGATCTGATCAACTCCAAAATACCGCCAAATGTGATCAGAACGCACTGCCAGCGGCTCCCCGGAGGTACCAGAGATGTCGAAGTCCTACGACAGCGTCGGACTGCGTTCGGTCATGCGCTCGGTCGCCTTCCTGTCCGCGGGCGTGCTCGCGGCGCCCCTGCTGACCGGCTGCGGGTCCACGGACGAGGCGGGCCGCCCACTGGCCCGCCAGGACATCGCCCGGACCGCCCGCGCCCAGGTCGCCGACGGCGGGACGCTGCGCTGGGCCGTGGACGCGATGCCCGAGACGCTCAACACCTTCCAGGCGGACGCCGACACCGCCACGACCCGGGTCGCCCAGGCCGTGCTGCCGTCGATGTTCCGGATCGACGCGCAGGGCAGGCCGCAGCGCGACGCGGACTATCTGGAGTCCGCGAAGGTCGTCGACACCGAGCCCAGACAGGTCGTCCTGTACAAGCTCAGCCAGCAGGCCGTCTGGAGCGACGGCCGGGAGATCGGCGCCGCCGACTTCGCCGCCCAGTGGCGTGCCCTGTCCGGCAAGGACAGCGCCTACTGGACCGCCCGCAACGCGGGTTACGAGCGCATCGAGAAGATCGAGCGCGGGGCTGACGACCTGGAGGTCAGGGTCACCTTCAGCCGCCCCTACGCCGACTGGCGCTCGCTCTTCTCCCCGCTGTACCCGAAGGACGTCATGGGAACGCCGGACGCCTTCAACGACGGGGCGCGGCGCAAGCTGAAGGTGACCGCCGGACCGTTCCTGGTCCAGAAGGTCGACACCAAGAACCACCAGGTGCGCCTCGCCCGCAACCCGCGCTGGTGGGGCAAGCCGGCCAAGCTCTCCGAGATCGCGCTGACGGCCGTCAAGCCCGACGAGCGGGCCTCCGCGCTGGCCGACGGGAAGATCGACGTGGCCGAGGTGGACCCGGCCACGGCGCAGCGCGTCGACGGCGCGGCGGGCGGCGCGGCCGGACCGCCGGCCGGCGCCCTCACCGGCTCCGGGCGGGACGCCGAGCAGGCCCTGCGGGCGTGGGCCCGGGCCCACGGCCTGGCCGAGGCCACGGCCGACGACGACGAAGACAAGAGCAAGAGCAAGAGCAAGGAGAAGAGCAAGACCAAAGCCGAGGACACGAGCGAGGACAACGACAAGGGCAAGGGCAAGGGCAAGGGCGACGACAAGGAAAAGGACTCGGCCGGGGGTGACGCGAAGGCCCTCGCCGACCTGCGCAAGGCGGTCGCGAAGTTCGAGCAGCAGCAGAAGGCGCTGCGCGACGTCGAGGTGCGCAGATCGCTCGAGCCCGCCTACACCCAGCTGGCCCTGAACGGCGAGAACGGGCCGCTCGCGGACGAGCGGGTGCGGCGGGCCGTGGCCCGGGCCCTGGACCGCGGGGAACTGGCCGAGCTCGTGCTGAAGCCGCTGGGGCTGCCCGCGGAACCCGTCGGCAGTCACCTCGCCCTCGCCGGACAGGATGTCTACGCCGACAACAGCGGAGCGCTGGGCGACCAGGACGCCGCAGAGGCGCGGGCCCTGCTCGCGGACGCCGGCTGGGTGCTCGGCGGCCCGGTCAAGGACAAGGGCGAGAAGGCGGCCGGCTCCGCGGGGAAGAAGGCCGGCGGCGACTCCGAGGACGAGGGCGCCGACGTCGTCGGCGAGGACGACAAGGCGCCCGCCGCGACCGGCCGCGAGGAGACGACCCGCGCGGCGGGCAGCGAGAACGCGAGGAACAGCGCCCGGGGCGCGGACGGCGGCCACCGGCTCGCCCAGGACGGCACGCAGTACCGGCAGGCGCACCGGGGCGGCTTCCCCGGCGCCTACGCCCCGAAGGGCACCGCCGCCCCCAAGAGCTCCGGCGGGCCGACGGGCACCGCCGTCCCGAAGGGCACCGCAGCCCCGGCCGGCACCGCGGGCAAGGCGCTGGCCAAGGACGGCAAGGCGCTCAGCCTGCGGTTCGTGCTGCCGTCCGGGCCGGGATCCGAGTCCCTGGAGACGGTCGCCGGCCGGATCACGAAGATGCTGGCGAAGGTCGGCATCCGCACGGAGATCACCAAGGTCCCGGACGAGAGCTACTTCAAGGACCACATCGCGTCCGGCCAGTACGACCTCGCCCTGTACTCCTGGCCGGCGTCCGCCTTCCCCGCCACCGACGCCCGGCCGATCTACGCCAAGCCGCAGCCGGCCGCCGACGGCTCGCTGAGCGTCGAGCAGAACTACACGCGGGTCGGCACCGACCAGGTCGACCAGCTGTTCGATCAGGCCCTCGCGACCCTGGACGAGGGCCGCAGCCGCTCCCTGCTCCGCAAGGCGGACTCGCGGATCTGGGCGGCTGCCGGATCGATTCCTCTCTACCAGCGTCCCCAGCTCACGGCGGTGCGCAAGAACGTGGTGAACGTGGGCGCCTTCGGATTCCAGACCCCCGTCTACGAGGACATGGGCTTCCTGAAGAAGAGCGCGAAGACCCCCTCCGGCCAGGCAGGGAGCCCCTCTGCGAGTGCCTCCCGCAAGTGATCGGGACGTGAGCGGCCGCTGACCCCGGTGGCCCTGCGGAGGCCGTCCCCCGCAGGGCCACGTACCATGGGGTGAGGCCGTGGCGTGTCAAGCCCGGCAGGGCCCGCGTAAACAGACGTACGCAGCAGGGTCGCCCTCACACTCCGGGAGAACGCCGCTTTATGGCCACGCGCCACGACATTCGCAACGTAGCCATCGTCGCCCACGTCGACCACGGCAAGACGACTCTGGTCGACGCCATGCTCAAGCAGGCGGGCGCCTTCGCCGCGCACGCCGCCGAGTCGCTCGACGACCGCATGATGGACTCGAACGACCTGGAGCGTGAGAAGGGCATCACGATCCTCGCCAAGAACACGGCGGTGAAGTACCACCCCAAGGACGGGGGGGACGTCGTCACCATCAACATCATCGACACCCCCGGCCACGCCGACTTCGGCGGTGAGGTCGAGCGCGGCCTGTCGATGGTGGACGCCGTCGTGCTGCTGGTGGACGCCTCCGAGGGTCCGCTGCCCCAGACCCGCTTCGTGCTGCGCAAGGCGCTGCAGGCCCGCCTGCCCGTCATCCTGTGCATCAACAAGACGGACCGCCCCGACTCGCGCATCGACGAGGTCGTCAACGAGGCCTACGACCTCTTCCTCGACCTCGACGCCGACGAGGACCAGATCGAGTTCCCGATCGTCTACGCCTGCGCCCGCGACGGCGTCGCCTCGCTGACCAAGCCGGAGGACGGCACGGTCCCGAAGGACAGCGACAGCCTGGAGCCCTTCTTCTCCACGATCCTGTCGCACGTCCCGGCCCCCGAGTACGACGAGGAGGCCCCGCTCCAGGCGCACGTCACCAACCTGGACGCCGACAACTTCCTCGGTCGTATCGCGCTGCTGCGCGTCGAGGAGGGCGAGCTGCGCAAGGGCCAGACCGTCACGTGGATCAAGCGTGACGGCTCGATGTCCAACGTGCGCATCACCGAGCTGCTGATGACCGAGGCGCTCACCCGCAAGCCCGCCGAGAAGGCCGGCCCGGGCGACATCTGCGCCGTCGCCGGCATCCCGGAGATCATGATCGGCGAGACCCTCGCCGACCCCGAGAACCCGATCGCGCTGCCGCTCATCACGGTCGACGAGCCGGCCATCTCGATGACCATCGGCACCAACACCTCGCCGCTGGTCGGCCGTGGCGGCACCGGCAAGGGCGCCGACAACAAGGCCGCGGTCAAGGACCGCAAGGTCACGGCCCGTCAGGTCAAGGACCGCCTCGACCGCGAGCTGGTCGGCAACGTCTCGCTGCGCGTCCTGGACACCGAGCGTCCCGACGCCTGGGAGGTGCAGGGCCGCGGCGAGCTGGCGCTGGCCATCCTGGTCGAGCAGATGCGCCGCGAGGGCTTCGAGCTGACCATCGGCAAGCCGCAGGTCGTCACCAAGGACGTCGACGGCAAGGTCTACGAGCCCGTCGAGCGCATGACGATCGACGTGCCCGAGGAGCACATGGGCGCCGTCACGCAGCTCATGGGCGTCCGCAAGGGCCGGATGGACAACATGTCCAACCACGGCTCGGGCTGGGTCCGCATGGAGTTCGTCGTTCCCTCCCGCGGTCTCATCGGCTTCCGTACCGAGTTCCTGACCGGCACGCGCGGCACGGGTATCGCGCACTCCATCCACGAGGGCCACGAGCCGTGGTTCGGCACGCTGACGACCCGTAACAACGGCTCGCTGGTCGCCGACCGCGCCGGCGCCGTCACCGCCTTCGCGATGACGAACCTGCAGGAGCGCGGTGTGCTGTTCACCGACCCCGGCACCGAGGTGTACGAGGGCATGATCGTCGGCGAGAACTCGCGCTCCGACGACATGGACGTGAACATCACCAAGGAGAAGAAGCTCACGAACATGCGGTCGTCCTCGGCCGACTCGTTCGAGGCGATCGTGCCGCCGCGCAAGCTGTCGCTCGAGCAGTCGCTGGAGTTCTGCCGCGACGACGAGTGCGTCGAGGTGACCCCGGAGGCGGTTCGCATCCGCAAGGTCGTGCTCGACCAGCGCGACCGCGCCCGCACCGCCAGCCGCGCCAAGCACGGCTGACCCGCACCGGTCACGGCCGGCTGATCAGCGCCGAGCACGGCTGATCCGCGGGCAGTTCACCGCCGCAGCACGCTCCGCAGCCCGGGTTCCCCCGCCATGGGGGCGCCCGGGTTCTGTGCGAACCGTCGCGGGCGGGGCGGCCGGGACGTCGGGCCTGGGGCGAGACCGCGGCCGTACGGCCTGCGTCAGGGTTCGCGGACGGCGAGCACCGCCTCCCGGACGTCCGGGTCCGGGTCCGCGGCGAGGCGGTCCAGCAGGCCGGCGACTCCGGGAGTGGTCCAGCCGGCCACGGCCCACACCAGGTCCTCCCGCACCGACGGGTCGGGATGCGCCTGGAGCGGGGCCAGTTCGGCGAGCGGGCCGCGTCTGCGCATGCCGAACCAGTGCAGCGCCTCCCGCAGCACGACCGGATCCCCGGGCTCCCCGGCGGACGCCACCCGGGCGAGCAGCGCCCGCGGCGGCGGGGGCGGACCGTCCAGGGGATGCGGCAGCCGCTCGCGCAGCCGCCGGGCCCCGTGTCCGCCGCGCACCCGGCAGCCGAAACAGGTGCAGGGCCTGGTGCCGTGCGCGTCCGGCAGATACCGCCAGCCGACCGTCTGCGGGGCCCTGCGGATCCGGTGCACCTCGCGCGGGGCGATCGCCCGGGGCACGAACACCTCGTGCCCCCGCGGGTCTTCGAGCGCCGCGATCCGCCGTACCGCCTCGGCTGCGGTGACCGTCGCCTGCGCGCCCCGGGCTGCGTCCCGGTAGTGGCCGGTGAGCACCGGCTCGGCGTCGTCCAGCCGCACGTGGACGGCGACCAGGCCGCCCCGGCTGCCGAACCGGGCCAGCTCACGCAGCCATTGATGAGTGAGGGTGTGCGACGGCAGCACCGGGAAGCAGTGCACTCCGCGCGCGCCCTGCTGTCCGCGGCCGGCCGCGCGGACGCCGGAGCGCCGGATGCGCGGCGCGTTCGCCGCCGAGGTCAGATGCACGAACATCGCCATGGCCTGCATGGTAGGGGTGCCCGGGACGCGGCGTCCGCGCCGGTCGGGCCGGGGGCGGCGCCACGGGTGACGGCGGTTCGGAAGGCCGCCGGGACCGCCAGGGCGCTGTGCGGCCGGTGTTAAGGAACACGTAGGGAAAACCCTTCGTTCTGGGCCCGGAGTCCGCTTCGAGCGACTTTCCCTACTAACCTGCTGTGTGAACGGAGAGTCAGCGCGGCATCGGCGCGCCTCCGTGAGCCGCCGGACGCCCCATGAGGGGCGCCCCGAGCCGGCCGATACGCCCGGGCGTGCGGGCGCAACTGATTTTCCTTCTGTGGCGTCCGGAATACGGACAGTGATCCCCGATAGATGTGTAACAAGTCCGTTTCGCAGGGATCTTTCTGCTAACTGTTTGTCCGGATTTTGGAAGAAGTACACGCCAGGTGTGATCGAACCGAGACCTCGTGGGTGTGGTTCGGTCAGATTCCATGCCAGATAGTTAGGCGCGTAGAGCTCGGGGTTGACGGGTCATGCGCTGCAGGGGGCGGCGACTCACGAGCCTGCGGGGGTACTCCACCTTCTCCGTCCTTGTCGACCGGGTGAGTGCTGTGTGCTCCCTTTTGCGGTGAAAACCAGGACTCACGAGGAGGAACCCCATGCGTGGTGCCAACAGCGCCAAGTGGGTGGCGGGGGCTATCGTCATTGCTCTCGCCGCGACTGCCTGTGGTGGCAGTGACGACGACAGCAGCAGCAGCGGCAAGGGCGCGGGCAAGGCCGGCGGCACCTTCCGGCTGGGCATCACGGAGCCGGTCGCCATCGACCCGTACAACTCCCAGGAGTCCGAGGGCATCCTGGTCACGGACAACCTCTTCACGGGGCTGTACGAGCCGACCGCCGACGGCAAGGTCATTCCGGCCCTCGCCACCTCCAAGGAGGTCAGCGCGGACGGCAAGACCTGGACCTTCAAGATCAAGCCGGGCACCAAGTTCTCCAACGGCGAAGCGGTGGACGCCGAGTCGTTCATCCGCGGCTGGAACCGCGTGGTGCAGAAGACGGCGGCTTCCGACGTCGCTTACCACCTGGCCGGCATCGCGGGCTTCGACGACGTCCAGGCGGGCAAGGCGACCACCATGTCCGGCCTGAGCGCCCCGGACGCCAACACCCTCCAGGTGAAGCTCTCCGCCCCGGACTTCGAGTTCTACGTCAAGACCACGCACACGGTCTTCAGCCCGGTGCCCAAGGTCGCGGGCGACGCGAAGAACAAGACGTACAACGACGCGCCGATCGGCAACGGCCCCTTCAAGATGAAGGGCGTCTGGCAGCACAACGGGTCGATCACTCTCGTCCGCAACGACGACTACGGTCTGACCAAGGCCAAGCTCGACGAGGTCAAGATCTCCATCCTCAACTCCAACAACGGCGTCACGCTGGAGTACCAGGGCTTCGAGGCGGGCACCTTCGACTGGGCCCGTATGCCCACCCCGCAGCTGCCGGCCGCCAAGGCCAAGTACGACGCGCAGGGCGAGTGGATCGACGAGAACACGAACGGGATGAACTACCTCCTCCCGATCACCGACAACGGTCCGCTCAAGGACAAGAAGGCCCGCGAGGCCATCTCGTACGCGATCGACCGGGACGCCATCATCAAGGGCGTCTTCCAGGGCATGCAGACCAAGTCGACGACGATCCTGCCGCCCGCCTTCGCCAGCGTGTACCAGAAGGACCTGTGCCAGTCCTGCATCAAGTCGGACCCGGCGAAGGCCAAGCAGCTCGCGAAGGAGGCCGGTCTCACCCCCGGCACCACCCTCGAGCTCGGCTACAACACGGGCGCGGGCCACGAGGAGTGGATCCAGGCCGTCAAGCAGCAGGTCGAGAAGGTCCTCGGCCTGAAGGTGAAGGCGACCGGCAAGCCGTTCGCCGAGCTGCTCGCCGACCAGCAGAAGCCGGGCGCCACGGGCATGTACCGCTTCGCGTGGGGCGCGGACTACCCGACGCCGGACAACTTCCTGTACCCGCTGCTCGACACCGCCTCCATCAACAAGGACGCGTCGGGCAAGGTCACCGGTGACAACCGCGGCCGTTACAGCAACCCGACGTTCGACGCGCTGCTCGCCAAGGCCCGCGCCACCGAGTCCGAGGCCGGCCGCAACGACCTGTACAAGCAGGCGGAGAAGCTCGCCATGGACGACATGGCCCTGATCCCGCTGTGGAACCGCACCCAGCTGCGTCTCGCCAACACCAAGAAGTTCGCCGACATCAAGATGGACTTCCACGAGGACCCGAACCTCGCCGAGATCAGCATGAAGTAACCGGGCGCCGCGCGACGCGGCGTCTGGAGACGGGGGCCGTGGGAACCGAGACGCACTCTCGGATGCCACGGCCCTCGACGACCGTCGGGAGCGGTGTGATCCACTCTCCCGCCCCTTACCCCTACCGCCCCACCAACCTGGGGGGAGGGAGCTGCCACGAAGCGGCAGCGAGGCAGAGAGGCAAGTCATGGGAAGGTATGTGGTCCGCAGGCTGGGCCAGTTGGTCGTCGTCGTGCTCGGAGCGACGATGATCCTGTTCGCCTGCCTGTTCGTGCTCCCGGGTGACCCCGTCGGGCAGATCGCGGGCAGCGACAAGGCACGCGACCCCGCGGTGATCGCGCAGCTGCACAAGCAGTACGGACTCGACGACCCGCTGATCGTGCAGTACGGCAACTACGTGGGCAAACTCGTCCAGGGAGACCTCGGCCAGGACTACACGCAGAGCCGGCCGGTCTCCGAGATCCTCGGCCCGAAGCTGGCCAACACGGCCAAGCTGGCCACCGCCGCGATCATTCTCGACATCATCATCGGCATTTCCGTCGGTGTGCTGGCGGCGATGCGCAGGTACTCGATCTGGGACGTGTCGGCGACGTTCATCACCACACTGGCGATCGGCGTCCCCTCCATCGTGCTCGGCATGATCATGCAGCGCGTCTTCGTCATCGAGCTGGGCTGGTTCCCGCTGATCGCCGACGACAGCTTCAACTCGATCGTCCTGCCGGCCGTGACGCTGGCGATCATCGACGCGGCACTCGTCGCCCAGCTGGCCCGCAGCACGATGCTCGAAGTCCTGGGCGCCGACTACGTCAAGACGGCCGTCGCCAAGGGACTTCCCCGGCGCACGGTGCTCTCGCGGCACATCCTGCGCAACTCGGTCATCCCCGTGATCACCTATCTGGGCATCTCCTTCGGTGGTCTCCTCGGCGGAGCGATCATCACCGAGACGATCTTCAACTGGAACGGCATCGGTCTTGCGCTGATCCAGGCGATCCAGCAGAACAACAACCCCGTCATCGTGGGCGTGGTGACCATCAGCGTGGCGGTCTTCGTCGTGCTGAACCTGGTCGTCGACCTGCTGTACGCCGCTCTGGACCCGCGTATCCGACTGGCCTGACCCGTAGGGCCGCCCCCATCTAGGAGTCACACCATGACCGAACTCGCCACAGGCGCGGGCGAGCCGAAGACGGCCGACCCCGTCTCGGCCTCCAAGGACGCCGAACCCAGCGTCGTCAGGGTCAGCCAGTGGTCCGACATCCGGCACCGCTTCGTGCAGAACAAGCTCGCCGTGCTCGGCCTGGCCATCATCGTCGTCCTCATCCTCGCCGCGATATTCGCGCCCCTGCTCGCGCCGCACGACCCCCTCGAGCAGGACCTGAACGCGACCCTGCAGTCCCCGGGCGCGGGACACTGGCTCGGCACCGACTCGCTCGGCCGCGACCAGCTCTCCCGCCTCATCTACGGCAGCCGCATCGCCATGATCGTCGGTCTCGCCTCGATCCTCGTCGCGATGACCCTCGGCATCCTCTTCGGCGCGCTGGCCGGTTACTACGGTCGCTGGCTGGACACCGTGATCATGCGCGTGGCGGACATCTTCTTCGCCTTCCCGCTGCTGATCGGCGCCATCGTCATCATCCTGCTCATGGGCCGTGGCGTGATGCCGGTGGTCCTGTCGCTGGGCATCTTCTCCTGGGCGACGTTCGCCCGGCTGCTGCGCAGTCAGATCCTGTCGGTGCGCGAGATGGACTACGTGCACGCGGCGAAGGCATTGGGCGCCAGTCAGAGCCGGATCATCCGCAAGCACATCCTGCCCAACTCGCTGACCTCCGTCCTGGTGTACGGCACCAGCAACGTCGGCATCGCGATCGTGGCCGAGGCGTCGCTGTCCTACCTGGGCGTCGGTGTCGACCCCGAGGTCGCGGAGTGGGGCAACATGATCGCCGCCGGTCGCGGGTTCATGGGAGTCAAGGACTACATGTGGACCTACCCCAGCATCGCGATCGTCATCACCGCGCTGGGCTTCATCCTGCTGGGCAACGGTCTTCGCGACGCGCTCGACCCGAAGCTCCGGTGACCCGCAGCCATGAGTCGAACCCCCTTGAGCAAGCAAGACGAAGGTGATGGCATGACCAGCCTGGAGCAGGCTCCCTCGAACGCCGGGCCGGACGGGTCCGCACCCCTTCTCGAAGTCCGCGACCTGCACGTGGAGTTCAAGATCCGCGACTCCGTGACCAAGGCGGTCAACGGCGTCAACTACAGCGTCAACGCGGGCGAGACGCTCGCCGTCCTTGGCGAGTCGGGCTCCGGCAAGTCCGTCACGGCGCAGGCCATCATGGGCATCCTGGACAGCCCTCCCGGGCGGATCAGCAAGGGCGAGATCTTCTTCCAGGGCCAGGACATCCTGAGCCTGCCGGAGAGCGAGCGGCGCAAGCTGCGCGGCGCCAAGATGGCGATGATCTTCCAGGACGCGCTGTCGTCCCTCAACCCCGTGCTCTCCGTCGGCTTCCAGCTGGGCGAGATGTTCCGGGCCCACCAGGGGCTGTCCCGCAAGGACGCCAAGGCCAGGGCCATCGACCTGATGGACCGGGTGCGCATACCCGCCGCGCGTCAGCGCGTCGGCGACTACCCGCACCAGTTCTCCGGCGGTATGCGCCAGCGCATCATGATCGCCATGGCGCTGGCGATGGAACCGGACCTGATCATCGCCGACGAGCCGACCACCGCGCTCGACGTGACGGTGCAGGCCCAGGTCATGGACCTGCTCGCGGAGCTGCAGCGCGAGTACCAGATGGGTCTGATCCTCATCACCCACGACCTCGGCGTGGTCGCGGACGTGGCCGACAAGATCGCGGTCATGTACGCCGGCCGCATCGTCGAGACCGCGCCGGTGCACGAGCTGTACAAGCGGCCCGCGCACCCGTACACCCGCGGCCTGCTGGACTCGATCCCGCGCCTGGACCAGAAGGGCCAGGAGCTGTACGCGATCAAGGGTCTGCCGCCCAACCTGCTGAACATCCCCGCCGGTTGCGCCTTCAACCCGCGCTGCCCCAAGGCACAGGACATCTGCCGTACGGAGGTCCCGGCGCTGCTTCCGGTGACCGAGCAGGACGGCACCGAGCTGGTCGGCCGAGGTTCGGCATGCCACTTCTGGAAGGAGACGATCCATGGCTGAGCTCAGCAAGAACGACGAGCGCCAGGACGCCACACCGAACGTCTCCGAAGTGGAGGCCGTCGACGTGCAGTCGGAGACGGAGGCCGTCGCCGCGATCGAAGCCCCCGTCGAGCGCGGCGAGCCCATCCTCCAGGTGCGCAACCTGGTCAAGCACTTCCCGCTGACCCAGGGCATCCTGTTCAAGCGGCAGGTCGGCGCGGTCAAGGCCGTCGACGGCGTCTCCTTCGACCTGCACCAGGGCGAGACCCTGGGCATCGTCGGCGAGTCCGGCTGCGGCAAGTCGACCGTCGCCAAGCTCCTGATGAACCTTGAGGCGGCCACCGCCGGCGAGATCTTCTACAAGGGCCAGGACATCACCAAGCTGTCCGGGCGCGCCCTCAAGGCCGTCCGGCGCAACATCCAGATGGTGTTCCAGGACCCGTACACCTCCCTCAACCCCCGGATGACCGTGGGCGACATCATCGGGGAGCCGTACGACATCCACCCCGAGGTGGCCCCCAAGGGCGACCGGCGGCGCAAGGTCCAGGAACTGCTGGACGTCGTCGGCCTCAACCCGGAGTACATCAACCGGTACCCGCACCAGTTCTCCGGCGGCCAGCGCCAGCGCATCGGCATCGCGCGCGGCCTCGCGCTCAACCCGGAGATCATCATCTGCGACGAGCCGGTCTCGGCCCTGGACGTGTCGGTCCAGGCGCAGGTCATCAACCTGATGGAGCGACTGCAGGAGGAGTTCAACCTCTCCTACCTCTTCATCGCGCACGACCTGTCGATCGTCCGGCACATCTCCGACCGCGTCGGCGTGATGTACCTCGGCAAGATCGCCGAGATCGGCTCCGACGAGCAGATCTACGATCACCCGACGCATCCCTACACGCAGGCGCTGCTGTCGGCCGTGCCGGTGCCGGACCCGGCGGCCCGCGAGCACCGCGAGCGGATCATCCTGTCCGGTGACGTCCCCTCCCCGGCCAACCCGCCGTCGGGCTGCCGCTTCCGCACCCGCTGCTGGAAGGCCGAGGACAAGTGTTCGCAGGAGGTCCCGCTGCTCGCGATCCCGGAGCGGTTCAAGGGCTCCGACACGCCGGCCGCCCATGAGTCGGCCTGCCACTTCGCCGAGGAGAAGGACGTCGTCCACGCGGCCTGACGTCGAGCCGAGCGCTCACACCCGATAGCGGCCTCCGGCAGCCAGTGCTGCCGGAGGCCGCTATCGTCGGCACCCCTTCCCCGCCCCGTTCCCCGCCCCGTTCCCCGCCGCGCGCCGACCGGGCATGAACACGTAAGACCAAGGACGACACGATGCTGCACCACGTCGAGCTGTGGGTCCCGGATCTGCCACGGGCGTCCAGGGAGTGGGGCTGGCTGCTCGGCGGTCTCGGGTACGAGCTGTACCAGGACTGGGACCGGGGCCGCAGCTGGCGGCTCGGTCCGACCTACCTCGTCGTCGAGCAGTCCCCGGCGATGAGGGACGACGGCGGCCACGACCGGCTGCGCCCCGGCCTCAACCACCTCGCCTTCCATGCCGCGAGCCCGTCGGCACTCGACGCCCTCGTGGCGCAGGCGCCCGGGCACGGCTGGAGGCCCCTGTTCGCCGAGCGGTATCCGCACGCGGGCGGTCCGGAGCACTACGCGGCCTACCTCGAGAACTCCGACGGCTTCGAGGTCGAGCTGGTGGCCCGCCCGCCCGAGGGCCCCGACGAGCACCGCCCGAACCCCGCGTAACCGAGCCCCGCACCCCGGCCGGCCTCTCGCCGGAAGCACTGCGCCCCACGCGCGTCCACCCCTCGCGCACCGCCCCGCGCCCCGCACGAGTGCCTCGCCCGCCGGCCCAGGCTCCCGCCCGCGCCGTGCCCGCCGTCCGTCGACCCGCGCCTCGCCCACCGGCCTGCGCCCCGCCCGCCGGCCAGGCCCTTGCCCGGAGGACTGCGCCCCGCGCGCGTCCACGCCAGCCCGACGCCCCGGCCCCCGCACGCTCCCCTTCCTGCGGCCGTGTCCGTGCGCCCGTTCGGGCGTCGTGCTCCGGGTGCGTCCGATGCACCCCTACGGACGGGTGAAAGTGCGTCGAATCGCTTATGTACCGATATCGCCTGGTAAAGGATCAGGTGACAGGGCGACAGGCGCGCAGTCAACGAGGAGGCATCCCATGCGTGGAGCCACGCACGCCAAGTGGGTCGCATGCGCGGCCGCGGCAGCGCTCACGGCGACGGCCTGCGGCAGCGGGGGGAGCGACAGCGGGGGCGGCAGCGGCGACGCCGGCGCCGTCCTCAGCTCCTCCTGGGGTGACCCGCAGAACCCGCTGGAGCCCGCCAACACCAACGAGGTCCAGGGCGGCAAGGTCCTCGACATGATCTTCCGGAGCCTGAAGCGGTACAACCCGGAGACCGGCGCGGCCGAGGACATGCTGGCCGAGAAGATCGCCACCACGGACTCGCAGAACTTCACCATCACCGTCAAGAACGGCTGGACGTTCAGCAACGGCGAGAAGGTGACGGCGAAGTCGTTCGTCGACGCCTGGAACTACGGCGCGAGCCTGAAGAACAACCAGAAGAACGCGTACTTCTTCGAGTACATCGACGGCTACGCCCAGACGCACCCCGCCGAGGGCGGCAAGCAGACCGCCGACACCCTCTCCGGGCTCAAGGTCGTGAACGACCAGACCTTCACCGTCAAGCTCACGCAGAAGTTCTCGACCTTCCCCGACACGCTGGGTTACCCCGCCTTCGCCCCGCTGCCGCAGAGCTTCTTCAGCGACCACTCCGGCTGGCTGGAGAAGCCGGTCGGCAACGGGCCCTACACGATCGCGTCCTACGCCAAGGGCTCCCAGATGGAGCTGAAGAAGTGGGCCGACTACCCGGGCGAGGACAAGGCGCAGAACGGCGGGGTGACCCTCAAGGTCTACACCGACAACAACACCGCCTACACCGACCTGATGGCCGGCAACCTCGACCTGGTCGACGACGTGCCCGCGGCCCAGCTCAAGAACGTCAAGGCCGACCTCGGCGACCGCTACCTCAACACCCCGGCCGGCATCATCCAGACCCTCGCCTTCCCGTTCTACGACCCGAAGTGGAACACCGCCGGCTCGGCCAAGGTCCGCACCGGTCTGTCCCGCGCGATCGACCGTGAGCAGATCACCGAGACGATCTTCCAGAAGACCCGCACCCCGGCCACCGACTGGACCTCCCCGGTGCTCGGCGAGGACGGCGGCTTCAAGGAAGGCCTGTGCGGGGACGCCTGCGACTACGACCCCGCGGCCGCGAAGCAGCTCATCAAGGAGGGCGGCGGACTCCCCGGCGGCCAGGTGAAGATCAGCTACAACGCGGACACCGGGTCCCACAAGCAGTGGGTCGACGCCGTCTGCAACTCGATCAACAACGCGCTCGACAACGACAAGGCCTGCGTCGGCAACCCGGTCGGCACCTTCGCCGACTTCCGCAACCAGATCACCGACCGGAAGATGAGCGGCCCGTTCCGGGCGGGGTGGCAGATGGACTACCCCCTCATCCAGAACTTCCTCCAGCCGCTCTACTACACGAACGCCTCCTCCAACGACGGCAAGTGGTCGAACAAGGACTTCGACTCGCTCGTCAACCAGGCGAACGCCGAGACCGACACCGCGAAGGCCGTGGAGACGTTCCAGAAGGCGGAGGAGGTCGTCCGCGACAACATGGCCGCCATCCCGCTCTGGTACCAGAACGGCAGCGCCGGCTACTCCGAGCGGCTCTCGAACGTCAAGCTCAACCCGTTCTCCGTCCCGGTCTACAACGAGATCAAGGTCAGCTGACCCGCCGTGGGCCGGTATGTGATCCGGCGTCTGCTCCAGATGATCCCCGTGTTCATCGGGGCAACGCTGCTGATCTTCCTGATGGTGAACGTGATGGGCGACCCCATCGCGGGCCTGTGCGGTGACCGGCAGTGCGACCCGGCCACCGCCGCCCAGCTGAAGAAGGAGTTCGGCCTCGACAAGCCGGTGTGGCAGCAGTACCTGACCTACATGGGGAACGTCTTCACCGGAGACTTCGGTACGGCGTTCAACGGCCAGCCGGTCACCGAGCTGATGTCGACGGCGTTCCCGGTCACCATCCGGCTGACCATCGTCGCGATCGTCTTCGAGATCGTCATCGGCATCACCCTGGGCGTCGTGACGGGCCTGCGCCGGGGCCGGCCCGTCGACACCGGGGTTCTGTTGCTGACCCTCGTGGTGATCTCCGTCCCCACCTTCGTCACCGGTCTGCTGCTGCAACTGCTGCTCGGCGTGGAGTGGGGCTGGATCAAGCCGTCGGTCTCCTCGGACGCCGAGTTCGGCGAACTGATCGTGCCGGGGCTGGTGCTGGCGTCCGTGTCGCTCGCGTACGTCACCCGGCTGACCCGCACGTCGATCGCGGAGAACAAGCGGTCCGACTACGTCCGCACGGCCGTCGCCAAGGGGCTGCCGCACCGCCGGGTCGTCACCCGGCATCTGCTGCGCAACTCCCTCATCCCTGTGGTCACCTTCATCGGCACCGACATCGGGGCTCTGATGGGCGGCGCGATCGTCACCGAGCGCATCTTCAACATCCACGGCGTGGGCTTCCAGCTCTACCAGGGGATCCTCCGCCAGAACACCCAGACCGTCGTCGGTTTCGTGACCGTCCTCGTCCTGGTGTTCCTGGTGGCCAATCTGCTCGTCGACCTCCTGTACGCCGTACTCGACCCGAGGATCCGCTATGCCTGAGCCGACGCCGCCGGAGCACCGTCTGCCGGGCGCGGGCCGCACGCCGGAGGACGGCGCCATCGCCGACACCGGCATGGGCGGTGCGATGGACCTCGCCACGGCGGAGGGGGAGACGCTGGAGAAGACCCCGGGCGGGCCGCAGGGCGCCGGCCCGTCCGAGAAGGCACGCTCCCTGTGGTCCGACGCCTGGCGGGACCTGCGCCGCAACCCCGTCTTCATCGTCTCCGGGCTGGTCATCCTGTTCCTGGTGTTCATCTCCCTGTGGCCCGGATCCATCACCTGGCTGAGCCCCCTCAAGTGCAACCTGTCCAAGGCCCAGGAGGGCTCCCAGCCCGGCCATCCCTTCGGCTTCGACGGTCAGGGCTGCGACGTCTACACACGGGTCGTCTACGGCGCTCGTACGTCCGTGACGGTCGGCGTCCTCGCCACGCTCGGCGTCGCGCTCTTCGGCAGCGTGCTCGGCGGCCTCGCGGGCTTCTTCGGCGGTTCCTGGGACGCGATCCTGTCCCGGATCACCGACGTCTTCTTCGCCATCCCCGTCGTCCTCGGCGGCCTCGTCCTGCTCTCCGTGGTGACCAGCAACACCGTCTGGCCCGTCATCGGGTTCATGGTGCTGCTCGGCTGGCCGCAGATCTCCCGCATCGCCCGCGGCTCGGTGATCACCGCCAAGCAGAACGACTACGTCCAGGCGGCCCGCGCCCTCGGCGCCTCCCACTCCCGGCTGCTGCTGCGGCACATCACGCCCAACGCGGTCGCCCCGGTGATCGTCGTGGCGACCATCGCGCTCGGCACGTACATCGCGCTGGAGGCGACCCTGTCCTACCTCGGCGTCGGTCTGAAACCGCCGACGGTCTCCTGGGGCATCGACATCTCCGCCGCCTCCCCGTACATCCGCAACGCCCCGCACGCCCTGCTGTGGCCCTCGGGCGCCCTGGCCCTCACGGTCCTGGCCTTCATCATGCTCGGCGACGCGGTCCGCGACGCCCTCGATCCGAAGCTGAGGTGACGGGCGGATGCTGCTCGAAGTGCGTGACCTGCACGTGGAGTTCCGCACCCGGGACGGGATCGCCCGGGCCGTCAACGGCGTCAGCTACGGCGTGGACGCGGGGGAGACGCTGGCGGTGCTCGGCGAGTCCGGGTCCGGCAAGTCCGTCACCGCCCAGGCGATCATGGGCATCCTCGACGTGCCGCCCGGCCGGATCACCTCCGGCGAGATCCTCTTCCAGGGCAGGGACCTGCTGAAGCTCAAGGAGGACGAGCGCCGCAAGGTGCGGGGGGCCGAGATGGCCATGATCTTCCAGGACGCCCTGTCGTCCCTGAACCCCGTGCTCTCGGTCGGCGACCAGCTCGGCGAGATGTTCGTCGTGCACCGCGGGATGTCGAGGAAGGACGCGCGCGCCAGGGCCGTCGAACTGATGGACCGCGTCCGCATCCCGGCCGCCCGGGAACGGGTCAAGGACTACCCGCACCAGTTCTCCGGCGGCATGCGCCAGCGCATCATGATCGCGATGGCGATGGCCCTGGAACCGGCGCTCATCATCGCCGACGAGCCCACCACCGCCCTCGACGTCACGGTGCAGGCACAGGTCATGGACCTGCTCGCGGAGTTGCAGCGCGAGTACCACATGGGCCTCATCCTCATCACCCACGACCTCGGCGTGGTCGCGGACGTCGCCGACCGCATCGCCGTCATGTACGCGGGCCGGATCGTGGAGTCGGCCCCCGTGCACGACATCTACAAGGCGCCGGCCCACCCCTACACCCGCGGCCTGCTCGACTCCATCCCGCGGCTCGACCAGAAGGGCCAGGAGCTCTACGCCATCAAGGGCCTGCCGCCCAACCTCATGCACATCCCGCCCGGCTGCGCCTTCAACCCGCGCTGCCCGATGGCCCGGGAGGTGTGCCGTACGGACGTCCCGCCGCTGTACGACGTCGAGGACTCCGACGCGGACCGCACCAGCGCCTGCCACTTCTGGAGGGAGTGCCTGCATGGCTGAGCCGATTCTGGAGGTCAGCGGGCTCGTCAAGCACTACCCGCTGACCCGGGGCATCCTCTTCAAGAAGCAGGTCGGCGCGGTGAAGGCCGTCGACGGGGTCGACCTGACCCTGCACCGCGGCGAGACCCTCGGCATCGTCGGGGAGTCGGGCTGCGGCAAGTCGACCGTCGCCAAGATGCTGGTCAACCTGGAGAAGCCGACGGCCGGCGAGATCCGCTACAAGGGCGAGGACATCACCAAGCTGTCCGGGCGCGCCCTCAAGGCGGTCCGGCGCAACATCCAGATGGTGTTCCAGGACCCGTACACCTCCCTCAACCCCCGGATGACGGTGGGCGACATCATCGGGGAGCCGTACGAGATCCACCCCGAGGTGGCCCCGAAGGGCGACCGGCGGCGCAAGGTCCAGGACCTGCTGGACGTCGTCGGCCTCAACCCGGAGTACATCAACCGGTACCCGCACCAGTTCTCCGGCGGCCAGCGCCAGCGCATCGGCATCGCGCGGGGGCTGGCCCTGCGCCCCGAGGTGATCGTCGCCGACGAGCCGGTGTCCGCGCTGGACGTGTCGGTCCAGGCGCAGGTGATCAACCTGCTGGACCGGCTGCAGAGCGAGTTCGACCTGTCCTATCTGTTCATCGCGCACGACCTGTCGATCGTCCGGCACATCTCGGACCGGGTCGGGGTCATGTACCTCGGGCGGATCGTGGAGATCGGCCGCGACGCCGAGATCTACGACCACCCCACGCACCCGTACACCCAGGCCCTGCTGTCCGCGGTGCCCTTGCCGGACCCGGAGGCGCGTGAGCACCGGGAGCGGATCATCCTGGTGGGCGACGTGCCGTCCCCGACGAACGTCCCCTCCGGCTGCCGCTTCCGCACCCGCTGCTGGAAGGCGCAGGAGCGCTGCGCGCTGGAGGTGCCGGCGCTGGCCGTCCCGGCGGAGTTCCGCCACGCCACGGGGCCCGAGGCGCACGACTCGGCGTGCCACTTCGCCGAGCTGAAGCAGGTGGTCCCGCCGGAGGAACCACAGACCTGACGGAGACCGGGCCGCGACCGGACGGGTCGACGCAACCGCACATTTGCGCAGCAACCGCGTTAACACGCAGGCAACTTGGCCGACCCGATTCCGATATACGGACGCGTCAGGCTGAACAGCGTACGGCCGTGCGGGTGCCGTAAACGGGCCGGGGCGCATGTCGCCCCGGCCCGTTGCCCGTGGTGACGAGCGCCGCTGCTCAGCGCAGTCCGAGAGCGCGCTTGAGGAAGTCCACCTGGAGGAGGAGCAGGTTCTCCGCGACCTGTTCCTGCGGGGTCATGTGGGTGACGCCCGACAGGGGGAGCACCTCGTGCGGGCGGCCGGCCGCCAGCAGGGCCGAGGACAGCCGCAGGGCGTGCGCGACGACCACGTTGTCGTCGGCCAGGCCGTGGACGATCATCAGCGGCCGGTGCGGTTCGGCGGTCTCGGCGAGCCCCTCGTCGGCGACCAGCGAACTCTTCGCGTACGCCGCCGGCGACGTCGCCGGATCTCCGAGGTATCGCTCGGTGTAGTGGGTGTCGTAGAGCCGCCAGTCGGCCACCGGGGCGCCGGCGATGCCCGCGTGGAAGACGTCGGGTCGGCGCAGCACGGCGAGGGCGGCGAGCCAGCCGCCGAAGGACCAGCCGCGGATCGCCACCCGGGAGAGGTCGAGGGGGTGGCTCTTCGCCAGATCCTCCAGCGCCTCGATCTGGTCGTCGAGGGCGACCGTGAAGTCGTGGTGGATCGCCTTCTCCCAGCCGGGCGAGCGGCCGGGCGTGCCCCGGCCGTCGGCGACGATCACCGCGAAGCCCTGGTCGGCGAACCACTGGGAGGTGAGGTGCGCGTTGTGCGCGGCGACCACCCGCTGGCCGTGCGGACCGCCGTAGGGGTCCATGAGCACGGGCAGAGGGGCGTCACCGCGGTGGTCCGCAGGCATCAGCACGGCGCACGGAATGCGTCGTGCGCCCCCCTCGACGAGCTTCACGCGGGGGGACAGTCCGGGATCCGCCGCACAGGACCCGACGGACGCGGCGGGCTTCCCGTCCCGCAGCACCCGCGCCACGGTGCCCGGCCGGTCCAGGACCGCCGACGTCAGCACGGTCACGTTCCCGGCGCGGACCGCCCCGTGTACGCCGGGCTCCTGGGAGAGGCGCTCCACGCCGAGCTCGTTCACCCGGTAGACGTGCACCTCGCCGACCTCGGGCGCCGCCGCGCCCGCCCCGGCGGAGGCGGCCACCAGCACGTCGTCGGCCGTGACGTCCAGGACCGCCCGTACGTGCAACTGATCGCCGGTCAGCGGGCGTTCGCCGACCGTGAGGACCCGCGCGCCGCCCTCGTCGGCGATCCGGACCAGCTGTCCCGAAGGGCTCCAGCAGGGCACCCCAGGGAAAAGTTCCAGCCAAATCCGATCTTCGTCGGCATGCACCATCCGGGTCGCTCCGGAGTCGGTGTCCACCGCCAGGAACAGCTGACTTCGCTGGTCGCGCGCCTGTACGAGCAGCAGCGGCGCCCCCGCCCCTGACCAGTGCACTCGCGCCAGATACGGATAGCGCGCACGATCCCAGACGACCTCCGTGCGCACCCCGTCGAGACCGAACACGAACAGCCGTACGTCAGCGTTGGGCGTCCCGGCCGCCGGATATCGCACGTGTCGTGGGTCACGTTTCGGCTGGGCCGGATCGGAGATCCACCACTGCTCCACCGGCGTGTCGTCCACCCGGGCGACCAGCAGCCGATCCGATTCCGGAGACCACCAGAACCCGCGCGAGCGGGCCATCTCCTCGGCCGCGATGAACTCGGCCAATCCATAGGAAACCGGCTCCGATTCCGGCTCCGCCACCGCCCGGTCGCCCTCGCCCTCCGCGCCCACCACCCGCAGAGCGCCCCCGGCGACATAGGCGACGAGTCGCCCGTCGGGGGACGGGCGAGGGTCGATCACCGGCCCGGCGACCGGCAGCTCGGCGGCCGTCCCGGCCCTCAGCTCGGCCGTGAAAAGCCGCCCTGACAAGGTGAAAGACGCCAGCTCCACACCCGCGTCGGTGGCGTAGCCGACGATGCCCTCACCGGCCTCGCGGCTGCGTTCACGGCGTGCCCGCTCCTCGGTCGACAGGTCTTCCGAGGCGCCCCCGAGGAGGGCGCGCGGGTCGGCGGCCAGGCGTTCCGTGCCGTCCGCCGGATCGAGGACCCAGAGCGCGCCCGCGCGGTCCGTGCCGGAGCCGGAGCGCAGGAACACGACGCGGGAACCGTCGGGGGCCACGGTGAACGAGCGCGGCGCGCCGAGAGTGAACCGCTGGGTGCGGGCGTGCCTGCGGGGGAAGGAGTCGGACTCGGTCGTCATCCCCCGACCATATTGGCCATGCGACCCCCTTGTGCGGCTGTGCGCCGAGAGATGCGCGCCCACACGTAGTTATGATCACTAGCGCTGAGTGGGTATGAACCTGCTGGCAGTCGTATGGATTTACGTGTTCCCTCGCTCTGTTTTCCCCCACGTTTCCCGGGTCCTTGGAGGTGAGCCGCCGTGGCACTCTCGATTTCGGCGGTGGTGCTGCTGGCGATCGTCGTCTTCTTGTTGGTCAAGAAGTCGGGACTGAAGGGCGGTCACGCTGTCGTCTGCATCCTGCTCGGCTTCTATCTGGCGTCCTCGACGATCGCTCCCACCATCAGCGACCTGACGACGAGCGTGGCGAGCATGATCGGCAGCATCAAGTTCTGACGCCGTCAGTTCTCGGACGCGAACGGCACGAAGTCGGCCCAGGCTTCCGGCGAGAGCCGGAGGCGGGGGCCGGCGGTGTGCTTGGAGTCGCGGACGTGGACGGTGCCGGGGGCGGTGGCGATCTCTACGCAGGAGTCGCCGTCGGGGCCGTCGCTGTAGCTGCTCTTGAACCACGCCAACTCGGAGTTCTCCCCAGCGGAACCCTTGTGGATCATGTCTCTCCCAGCAGTTTCTCGATGAAGGTCAGCGACTCCCGCGGCGTGAGAGCCTGGGCCCGGATGGTGCCATACCGCAGCTCAAGGATTCGCAGCTGCTTCGGATCCGAGATCGGTCGGCCGTTGTACGCGCCGTCGGAACGGCCCACTGCCGTGCCGTCCGGAAACTTCAGCACCTCGATCTTTCCGCTGAGCCCAGGGTGAGCCTCGGAGCTCGTCGGCATCACCTGAAGTGTGACGTGGCGCAACTGTCCCACCTCCAGCAGATGTTCGAGCTGCTGACGCCACACCATTGTGCCTCCGACCGGCCGACGCAGTGTCGCCTCTTCCTGGACGAAGCTGAGAGCTGGGGCAGGCGACCGCTCGAAGATCGATTTCCGGGCCATGCGGGCAGCCACCCGCCGCTCCGCCTCCTCCGGTGAGTAGACAGGCTGCCAGACCTCGAACAGCGCCCGCGCGTGCTCCGGCGTCTGCAACAGCCCATGCAGGCTCAGCCCGACATACACCCCGAGCTCGACCGCCTGAGCCTCCAGCTTGGCGATCTCACGGACGTTCTTCGGGTACCGGACCTTCTTCACGTCCTCCTTCATCGCCGAGAGCAGTCCGCCCGCTCCCAGCACCCTGTCGGCCTTGTCCAGGTACTCGGGGCGGGGGATCCGCTTCCCGCTCTCGATCTTGTAGACGAGGTCCTCGCCGTACCCGACCGCCAACCCGAAGTCGGCCGCGCGCATCCCCACGGCCTCGCGCCGCAGCTTCAGCTGTCGCCCCACCGTCTCCACGACGGCGACACCCCAGTCGTCGTCCGGATCCACCTCCCAACCCGGCTCGTCCGCTTCCTCCTTGAGCTGGATCGGCTTGCCGTTCACCTGGGTCATGCGCACTCCTCCGTCACCCGAACCGACAGTTCCGACACGACCGGACAACGCCCGGACAGTCACCGTACGCAACGGCTCCGTCACTGTTCACGGTAAGCGGGAACGGCCACTCTGAGTGACGTGATCCAGGAATCCGTCTCCTCCGGGACCCGACCCGGCCAGCACTTCCGCAACTTCAGCGTGCGGCTGTCTCCCACCCCTCGTGGAGCGCGCCTCGCCCGCCTGCTCACCGTCGAGCAACTGCGCTTCTGGGGCGTGCCGGTGGACCCGGCCGGCCAGCTCGTCGCCGAACTCGCGGCGAACGCGGTGACCCACGGGCGCGTACCGGGCCGGGACTTCCGGCTCACGCTGTACGTCATCGCGAACACGCTGCGCATCGAGGTCACCGACACGGCGGGGGACCGCCCGCCCCGGGCGCCGCGTCCCGACGCCGACGCCGAGTCCGAGTCGGGACGCGGGCTGCTCCTGGTCGAGGCGCTCGCCGACCGGTGGGGCTGGGCTCCGGAGCTGCGCCCGCGCAAGACGGTCTGGGCCGAACTCGTACTCCCGCCGGATGCCGTTCAGGGTCGCCGCGACTCCTGACCGCCGCAAGGCCCGGACGGAACGACGCGCGTCCGTCACCGGAACCCGGAGTCTCGGGCTTCGGTGCAAGTGGCGCTCATTCCCAAGGACCAGGACGACGGAGAAAGGACCCGACCAAGCCCCACCCCTCCCGCCCGTCGAGCAAACTCACTCCCGCGAGTGAATATGCCCAACTCGACTGGATTCGTGACGGGTTGCCTGCCTTACGCTCAGCGCAGCGCAGGACCAGCGCAGCACCACCACCCAGACATGCGACGGCCCCCGCCGGGACGGCAATCCCAGTGCGAGGGCCTGACCACCGAGGAAGGCCAACTTCCCGATGGACACCGAAAACCCTAGCGCGCCCCCATGCGCTGAGTCCCGTAACGCGGGCAAAAACCACCCCCGCGCGGGCGGACTCACCCACGACAACGCCCGTCACACCGCCCGCTTCACGGTGATCGGCAACCACCTCGCCCAGCACCGGGAGCTGTCGCTTCTGGCGATCGGGCTGGGCGTGCACATCCAGTCGCTTCCCAAGGGCGCCCGCGTCGACATCAAGTCCCTCAGCGCCCGCTTCCCCGAGGGCGCGACCCGCATCGCCGCCGCCCTGCGCGAACTGGAGTCCCACGGCTATCTGCGCCGCGAGCGCTCCCGGATCCCGGGCGGCCGGATCGTCACCCGAACGGTCTCCTGCAACCAGCCCGGCCGCCACGACCGCCGACCGGCGGCCGCCGAACACGCCCAGGGCACCGCGACCCCGGCCAAGCCGAAGGCCCGCGCACCCCGCAAGCCGCTCCCCGCCGTCCCACGCCCCGGCCACCCCGCGCCCGCTCTGCTCCAGACGGCAACGGACCTCCTCGCCGGCCTGCGCCGTCACGATCCCGGCCTTCTCCTCTCCGCCTGCGACACCGCCCACCTCGCCCCCGGCGTCGCCGCCTGGCTGGAGCGGGACGTCAGCCCCGCCGCGGTACGCCAGGCCCTCACCGCCGACCTGCCGCCCGAAGGCGTCCGCCGCCCCGCAGCCCTTCTCGCACACCGGCTCACGGCCCTGCTGCCGCCACCGCCGCCGTTCCGACGACCCGCGGCCCCGCCGTCGCCCGCCCCGCACCAGATGCGGAACTGCGACGGCTGCGACCGCGGCATCCGCTCACCCGAGCCGGGCGCCCGCTGCCGCGACTGCAGAGAGCAGTCGCCGACAACTCTCTGAAAACCCCACAAGTAAAGAAAACGCATGGTCAGCGCATCCCATGAGGCGATGCATCGAATTTTTCAGGAGTATCGGGCCTTTTCGACGGGGTCTCCAAGGTGCTTGGCCTCCCGTTCATCCCACCCGAGCGTGTGACGGTTCTGCCGACCGATCTCACCGAGACCCAGCCCGTCGAACGCCGTGTCGACACACTGCTGCGTTTCGACGGCGACGAGTCGTTCTTGCTGGTTGTTGAAGCACAGAGCGCGAAGGACCCGGACAAGCCCGCCAGCTGGGCCTACTACCTGTCCTTCCTCTACACGAAGTACAAGGTCCCGCCTTTGCTGCTGGTCGTCTGCCAGGACCGGACCACGGCGGAGTGGGCCGCGCGGCCCATGATCCTCGGACCAGAGCAGTGGCCCTCCCTCACCCTGCGCCCGCTGGTGGTCGGTCCGCACAACATGCCCTTGATCACCGACCCGGACGACGCTCGGGCCGACTTGGCGCTGGCCGCGCTGTCCGCCATCACTCACGCGAAAGAAGAAGATGTCGGTGGGATACTGAAAACCCTGTCCACCGCATTGCACGACGCTCCCGAGGCGGTCGTCGTCACGATCATCGAATTCATTGCTCAAGGCCTCGGTGGCAATCGTCGGGCCGCGGAACTCTGGAGGAACCCGGTGGCTGTGGACCTTTCCCCGTACAAGTCGTACATCTTCGAAGAGTTCCGTGACGAGGGTCGGGCCCAGCGGGGTGCCGAGGACATCGTGCTCGTCCTCGAGGCGCGTGGCCTCGACGTCTCCGACGAGGTGCGCGAGCGCGTCGCCGGCTGCGACGACCCCGATCTCCTGCGGGAATGGCTGACCCGGGCCGTCACCGCGTCGTCCGCCGAAGAGATCTTCGCCGGCGACCGAGAAGACGCCTGAGCCCGGATCGAGCGCATCGCCCTCGGCAGCGCATCGCCCCTCGCCATCGTCCACGGACTCGACGGCGAGAGGCGACGAGCGGGCGGGTGGATGACCGGTTGAGGGGCGCCGCCTCGTAGGGTTGGCCCCATGACGGAACTGCCCTCACGGCGTCTGTTGCTGGTGCACGCGCACCCGGACGACGAGTCGATCAACAACGGCGCGACCATGGCCAGATACGCGGCCGAGGGCGCCCACGTGACCCTGGTCACCTGCACGCTCGGCGAACGCGGCGAGGTCATCCCGCCGGAGCTGCGGCATCTGACCGGCGCCGCGCTGGGCGAGCACCGCAGGGGGGAGCTCGAGGCGGCCATGGCCGAGCTCGGCGTGCACGACGTCCGTCTGCTGGGCGGCCCGGGCCGGCACGGCGACTCGGGGATGATGGGCCTCGCCGACAACGACGACCCGGCCTGTTTCTGGCAGGCCGACGTCGACGACGCGGCCGCGTCCCTCGTCGAGGTGATCCTCGAGGTGCGCCCCCAGGTCCTCGTCACCTACGACGAGGACGGCGGCTACGGCCACCCCGACCACATTCAGGCCCACCGGGTCGCCATGCGGGCCGCCGAGCTGGCCGAGGCCGCCGGATGGCGCATCCCGAAGGTGTACTGGAACCGCGTCCCGCGCTCCGTCGCCGAGGCCGCGTTCGCCAGGCTGCGGGAGGAGCTGCCGGCCCTCCCCTTCGCGAGCAGCGCCGCCGTGTCCGACGTGCCGGGCGTCGTGGACGACGACCGCGTCACCGCCGAGATCGACGGGCGCGCCGGGTACGCCGCCGCCAAGGCCGCCGCGATGCGGGCGCACGCCACCCAGGTCGCCGTCGCCCCCGGGGAGCGGTACTTCGCCCTCTCCAACGACCTCGCCCAGCCCCTCTTCACGACCGAGTACTACGAACTCGTCCGCGGCGAGGCGGCCGGGCGCCACGGGAACAGGGAGACCGACCTGTTCGCCGGAACGACCGACGCGGCGGAGGCGGCCTGATGTCCGACCGGGGTTCGATGCTCGCCCAGCCGCTGCGGATGCCGCCCGCCGGGCGGGCGACCGCCTACGCCGGGCTGCTGCTGCTCGGCGCGCTCACCGGTCTCGCCGGAGCGCTCGTCCAGGCCGGCTGGTTCCCGGGCGGACTGCTCCTCGCGCTCGTGGGCGCCGCCGGGCTGTTCGTCGGCGGCGCGCGGGCCCTCGGCAGCCGCGCAGGGGCGGTCGCGCCGGCCGCCGGCTGGATGATCTCCGTCATCGTCTCCACCGCCGGCCGCCCGGAGGGCGACTTCCTGTTCGGCGCGGGCGGCGGCTCGTATCTGTTCCTGCTCGGCGGCATGGCCCTTGCTGTGATCTGCGCCACCCTCGGCGGAGGGCGGCAACCGGTCGGAGACGACGCCCGACTTGGCAAGTGACGTACCACTTCACCCCGGCGTGACCGTGCGAGTCCCGTGTGGGTCTTCCGGCGGTCGTGGGATACGGGCCAGAAGTGGCCAGTATGGTGGTGCGCGCCGCCGAGCAGCCCGTGAGGTCGTGGCGAGCGGCGGAGCCAACCTGGAGAACCTGCCTTGAGTCGTGAAACTGACAGTCCGTCCTCCGGGCCCAACGGGCGCGGCGGAGCCGCATACCCCTCGGGTACGCCGCCGTACGGCACCCCCGTGGTGTCCGACGGCGGTGCGGACGCGGGCCGTTCGGCCGCGCAGCCGGAGGAACGCAAGACCGAGACCACGCTGACCACCCGGATCCGCATCAACATCCCGGGATCGCGGCCCATTCCGCCGGTCGTCGTGCGCACACCCGTGGCCGACGCCGAGAGCGCGGGCGACGACAGCGGGCCGGGCGGCAAGACCGACACCGGCGTCGACGCGCAGCAGGCGGCCCCCACGGGCGCCGTCGGCTCGGCCTCGTCCGACACCGGCTCGTTCGAGCTGCCCGGCGACCCCGCGTCCGGCGCCGAGGACAAGACGAGCGACTGGTTCGCGCCACGCAAGTCCGCGCCGGGCAAGCCCGGTCAGAGCGGCGGCGGCACCAACGGAGCCGGACTGCCGGGCGGTTCGGCCGCCGGGGCCGGCGCGTCCGCGAACGCCCCCGCCGCAGGCCCGAACCCCGCCGCAGGCCCGAACCCCGGCGCCGGCGCGCCCGGCGGCGCGAGGCCGGGCGCGGGGCGTCCCGGCGGGGTGGTCGGCTCCATGAGCGTGCCGGGCGGCGCCCGCTCCGGCGGCGCCAACGGCGCGGGGCTCACCGGTGCGACCGGCGGCCCCGTGGCGCCGGGACACGGCGGCGGCACGGGCTCCTTCGACGTGACCGAGGCGCTGGCCGGCGGTCCGCTCGGCAACGGCCCGCGCACGGGCCAGGGCCAGGGCCAGGGCCGGACTCCGGGCCAGGGTCAGGGGCAGGGACAGCAGCCGGGGCAGCCGCAGGGACAGGCACAGGGCGGCGGCGAGTCGCGCCGAGACGACCTGCCGTACTTCTCCGGCACCGGCCAGAACGGCCTCCCGGCCCCGAGCGGCGTCCCCGGCGGCCAGGGCGGCCTCCCGGCCGGCCCCGGCGGGCCCGGCGGCTCCTACGACTTCAACGGCCCCGAAGGACCGGGCGGTCCCGGCGGCCGGGGCGGCCCCCAGGGCGGCCCCGCGGGCCCGACCGGCGGTCCGGTCACCGGCGACGGCCCGATCGTGCCTCCGGTGCGCGGCGGCGTCCCCGGTGCGCCGTCCGGCCCCGGCGGACCGGGTGCCGCGGCCCTCGCCCCCGGCGTCGGAGCCGGCGCCGGATCCGGCCGGCTCCCCGGCGGCGGCCTGAGCGACGACACCGCGATCCTCACCCCGCAGAAGCCCGCCCCCGGACCGGGCGCGGGCGGCTACGGCGGCCGTCCGGCCGACAACGTCTCCGGGCACACCGTCACCAGCGGCATCCCCGTCGTGCCCGCCGGCGGCCAGGGCGGGAGCAAAGGCCCCTTCACGGGCGGCGCGCCCTCCGAGGGGCCGCTGCCGCACACCCCGCCCAAGGGGCCGGGGCAGGGCGCGCAGAGCACGTCCGGCGGCGACGCCAAGAAGAAAAAGAAGAAGGGCCGCAGCAAACTCCCGCTGCTGGGCGGCCTGGTGGTCGTCGCGGGCGTCGGCGTCTACGGCGCGGGCCTGCTGATGAACCACTCCGACGTGCCCAAGGGCACCACCGTGCTCGGCGTCGACATCGGCGGCGGCACCCGCGACGACGCCGTCAAGAAGCTCGACGACGCGTTCGCCAAGCGGGCCGCGCAGACGCTGAAGCTGTCCGTCGGCGGCGACACGGTCACCCTCAAGCCGGACCAGGCGGGCCTGCAGTTCGACATGCAGGCCACCGTCGACGCCGCCGCCGGGAGCGACTACAACCCGGTCTCCGTGATCGGCTCGCTGTTCGGGCAGCACCGTGAGGTCGAGCCCGCGATGCCGGTGGACGAGGAGAAGCTCCAGGCGGCCCTGAAGAACGCCGCGGGCGGCTCCGGCTCGGCCCAGGACGGCACCATCGAGTTCACGTCGGGCAAGGCCGTCCCCGTCTACGGCAAGGCGGGCAAGGGCATCGACGCGGCGAAGGCCGAGTCGGCCGTGGTGGACGCCTACCGCAGCCAGGTGGAGACCGGCACCGCCGCCGCGGTGACGGTGCCGACGACCACCAAGCAGCCGACCATCTCGAACGCCGAGGTCGACCGCATGATGAAGGAGTTCGCCGAACCGGCGATGTCGGGCAAGGTCACCGTGCAGACCGACGCGGCGCACGCCGTCCCGATGAGCCCGAAGAACTCGCTGTGGAAGTTCCTCGGCGTCAAGGCGATCGACGGCAAGCTGGTGGAGAGCTACGACAAGGCCGCGCTGAAGGAGCTCTACGGCGGCGCGTTCAACGGCGTGCTGATCACCCGCGGCACCGGCCAGAAGACGCCGGTCACCGTGGAGGACGTGATCAGCGCCCTGCGCCCGGCCCTGATCAGCAAAACCAACCGGGTCGGGATCATCGACACCGACCCCAGCTGACCCGAGCGGGGGGCCGCATGACATCTGTCATGCGCCACCCCGGACGTCCGACACTGCCGCCCCGGGGGCCGTCGCGGCGACGATGACGTCATGACGACGCAGACAGCACCGGTGGTCGGGTTCGACCAGGTGACCAAGAGCTTCGGCGACGTACGGGCCGTTGACGGCCTGACGCTCGACCTGCGGCCGGGGGAGACCGTGGCGCTCCTCGGCCCCAACGGCGCCGGCAAGTCCACCTCCCTCGACCTGCTGCTCGGCCTCAAGCACCCCGACAGCGGCGCCGTCCGGCTCTTCGGCGCCACCCCGCGCGAGGCGATCGTCGCCGGGCGGGTCGGCGCGATGCTGCAGAGCGGCGGCCTGATGGACGAGGTGACGGTCGCCGAACTGGTCGGCCTCGCCTGCCGGCTGCACCCGAAGCCGTACCGGCCCGCCGACGTGCTGGCCCGCGCCGGCATCGCCCAGATCGCCGACCGCAAGGTCGACAAGCTCTCCGGCGGCCAGGCCCAGCGCGTGCGGTTCGCCCTCGCCACCGCAGGCGACAGCGACCTCATCGTCCTGGACGAGCCCACCACCGGCATGGACGTCACCACCCGGCAGGCGTTCTGGGCCACCATGCGCGAACAGGCCGACCAGGGCCGCACGGTCCTGTTCGCCACCCACTACCTCGAAGAGGCCGACGCCATCGCCGACCGGGTGCTGGTCCTGCACCGGGGCCGGCTGCTCGCCGACGGCACGGCGGCCGAGATCAAGGCGAAGGCCGGCGCCCGCCGCATCGCCTTCGACCTGGAGGGCGAGACAGACGAGGCCGCGCTGCGCGCCCTGCCGTTCCTCACCTCGCTGACCGTGTCCCACAGCGGCTCCGCAGCCGGGTCGCGCCGGACCGTGCGCATCCAGTCCGCCGACGCCGACGCCACCGTCCACGCGGTCTACGGACTCGGCCTCTACCCGCACAATCTCGAAGTCGCAGGGCTCGGCCTGGAACAGGCCTTCGTCGCCCTCACCACCGCCGAGGAGGCGAAGACCCGGTGAACGGCCTGATCAAGCTGGAACTCACCCGCGCCCTGCGCAACCGCAAGTTCCTGTTCTTCTCGGTGATCTACCCGTCCGTGCTGTTCCTGCTGATCGCGGGCAGCTCCGACAGCAAGGAGAAGATCGACGGCACGGGCCTCACGCTCCCGACGTACATGATGGTCTCGATGGCCTCCTTCGGCGCCCTCACGGCCGTCCTGATGGGCAACAGCGAGCGCATCGCCAAGGAACGGCAGAGCGGCTGGGTACGGCAGCTGCGGCTGACCACCCTCCCGGGCCGCGGCTACGTCCTCGCCAAGACCGCGAGCGCCGCCGTGGTCAGCCTGCCTTCCATCGTCGTCGTCTTCGCCGTCGCGGCGGTCGTGAAGGACGTACGGCTGGACGCCTGGCAGTGGGCCGCGCTCACCGGCGCGATCTGGGCCGGCAGCCTCGTCTTCGCCGCCCTGGGCGTGGCGATCGGCTACCTCGCGACCGGGGACGCCGTCCGCCCCATCACGATGATCACCTACTTCGGCCTGTCGATCCTCGGCGGTCTGTGGATGCCCACGACCACCTTCCCGGGCTGGCTGCAGGACATCGCCAGGTGGGTGCCCACGCACGCGTACGCTGCCCTGGGGCAGGCGATCGAGCAGAGCCGGGCCCCGCATGCCGAGGACATCGTGATCCTGGCCGTCTTCTTCGCCCTGTTCACGGGCGGCGCGGCCTGGCTGTACCGGAAGGACACCCTGAAGGCGTGAGCGCCATGACGGACGACCCGCGCAGCCTGGAGGACCTGGAGGGCGCCCGGTTCCTGCCGGGCCGGCCCGCCCGCAACCGGCGGGAACTGTGGCGGCGCAAGCTGCTCTGGATCGGGGTCTGGCTGGTCTTCCTCAGCTCGCCCGTGCACGATCTCGTCTCGGGGAAGCACACCGCTTCCGGGACGGCGGCCGGCTGGTTCGGACTCGCGGTGTTCGTCGCGGTCTACCTCGCGCTGCTGTTCCGGAACATGGGGGACACGCCGTACCCCACGAAGGCGGTCGGCGCCCTCATCGGCTCCATGGCCGTGCTGGCCACCGTCCTCTCCCTGACCCTCGGCTCCGCCTGGCTCGGCCTGTACTGCTACGTCTCCGTCGCCTGCGGAAGCGTGCTTCCGATGCGGCTGGCGCTCTGGACGATTCCGGGCACGGGCGCGGTGCTCCTCGTCGTCGGACTGCGCAGCGACGAGGAGGAGGCCCTGAACCTGCTCCTGCTGGTCCTGCTCATCGGTTTCGCGATGACGGGCGTGAGCCAGCTGGTGCGCACCACGGTCGAGTTGCGCAAGGCGCGGGCCACGGTCGCCCAACTGGCGGCGAACGAGGAGCGGTTGCGTCTGGCCAGGGACCTGCACGATCTGCTCGGACACTCGCTGTCCCTCATCACGCTCAAGAGCGAGCTGGCCGGCCGGATGCTCCCCGACCACCCCGACAAGGCGGCCCGGCAGGTCGCCGACATCGAACAGGTCAGCCGACAGGCCCTGGTCGACGTCCGTGAGGCGGTCACCGGATACCGCCGCCCCCGGCTGGCCGCCGAACTCGCCGGCGCTCAGGTCGCGTTGACGGCGGCCGGCATCGCCGCCGGGCTGCCCGCCGAACCGGGCCTGGACGGCGTCCCCGAGGACAGCGAGTCCGCCCTCGCCTGGACCCTGCGCGAGGCGATCACCAACGTCGTTCGGCACAGCGGCGCCGCCCGCTGCACGGTGGACGTCGTGCGCCGCCAGACCCTCGACGGCCCCGTCCTCGAACTCTCCGTCGAGGACGACGGATCCGGCGGCTCGGGCAAGGGCCCCGGCAACGGCCTGACCGGCCTGACGGAGCGTCTGGAGAAGGCGGGCGGCGTGCTGGAGACGGAGCGCCTCAAGCGCGGCTTCCGCCTGGTCGCCCGGGTCCCGGCCGGCGACCTGCCGGACGTAGGATCCCGCTCATGAGTGGCACGATCAAGGTTCTGCTGGCCGAGGACCAGTCGATGGTCCGCGAGGCCCTGGCGGCCCTGCTCGGCCTCGAGGACGACATCGAGGTGGTCGCCCAGGTGGCGCGCGGCGACGAGGTCCTCGCCGCCGCCCGCGCCCACGACGCCGACGTCGCCCTCCTCGACATCGAGATGCCGGGTGCGACGGGCATCGAGGCGGCCGCGCAACTCCACAAGGAGATGCCGGGGTTGAAGCTGGTCGTGCTGACGACCTTCGGCCGCCCCGGCTATCTGCGCAGTGCCATGGAGGCCGGCGCCGACGCCTTCCTCGTCAAGGACGCGCCCGCGGCGCAACTCGCGGAGGCGGTGCGCCGGGTGCTGGCGGGCGAGCGGGTCATCGACCCCACGCTGGCGGCGGCGGCCCTGGCGGGCGGCGCCAACCCGCTCACCGACCGGGAACGGGAGGTCCTGCGGGCGGCGGCCGACGGCTCGACCAACGCCGAACTGGCGGCGGCCCTGCACCTGTCCCAGGGAACGGTCCGCAACTACCTGTCGACGGCGATACAGAAACTGGCGGTGCGCAACCGCGCGGAGGCGGTGCGGATCGCGCGGGAGAAGGGCTGGCTCTGACGAACGCGCCGCACGGCGACGACCGCGCCCGCCCGCCCCACCCCTGCCCCCGCCCTCGGCGGACTCCTCGTCCACGACCCGCGCACTCCCGCCCACGACCGCACGCGCCGGACGTGACCGAGCCCGGCGCTCGCCGGACCTGACCGCGGCCCCAGCGCGCTCGCCGGACGTGACTGTGGGCCCTGCGTGCTCGCCGGCCTGACTGCGGCCCCTGCGTGCTCGCCGGACGTGACTGTGGGCCCGGCGTGCTCGTCGGCCTGACTGCGGCCCCTGCGTGCTCGCCGGACGTGACTGTGGGCCCGGCGTGCTCGTCGGCCTGACTGCGGCTCCAGCGTGCTCGCCGGACGTGACTGTGGGCCGCGCACTCCCCGCACGCGACCGCAGCCTGCGCGCTCCTCGCACGTGACTGTGGGCCGTGCTCCGCGGACCTGACCGCGGCCCGTGCCCCTGGACGGGGCGGCAGCCGTGACCTGTGCCCGCCGGGGAGGCGACCGCGGCCCGCGCGTTCAGTTCAGCAGGGCCCGGGCGGCGAACGCCTCGCCGCGCACCCGCTCCGCCGTGCCCTCGTCCACGACCTCGACCAGCCCCGCGTACTCCTCCAGCTCGGCGGCCCCGCCGAGGAAATCCCCCCGACGCACCAGCAACTGCCCGCGCTCGTACCGCAGCCGGGCCGGATGCGAGGGCACTGCCAACGCCAACTCCACGGCCCACAGGGCGACATCCGACCGCTCGGGCCGGGCGGCGGCCCACGACCGGATGTTGTTCAGGATCCGCATCACGACGTCCAGCGGTTCCGCGGGCGTCAGCATCGACGGCTCCAGCGGCGCGCCCGTCGCACCGGTGACCAGCAGGCCGGCGTCCTCGCCGGTCAGCAGCCGTCCCCCGTCGAAGGGGTCGACGAGCACCTGCCGCCCGAGATCCTCGGGGGGTCCGAAGCCGGCCACGAAGTGCCCCGGCAGCGCCACCCCGTACACCGGCGCCCCGGCGCGCCGCGCGACCTCCACCCACACCACGGACAGCAGGATCGGCAGCCCCCGCCGCCGTACCAGCACCCGGTCCAGCAGCGACGAGTCCAGCCGGTCGTAGTCCGCCGCGGAACCGCGGAACCCGCACCGTTCGCCGAGCAGCTCCCGCAAGGCCTCCGCCCACGCCGCCGGCCCGCCGGGCCGGTACGGGACCTGCCCCGCGAGCCGGTCCAGCTCGATCTGCCCGGCGTCCAGACCGTCCTCGCCCGCGGCCGGGTCCGCCGCCGCTCCGACCAGCAGGCACAGCAGCGCCAGATCGGGCCGCTCGGAACGCGCCTCGGCCGAGAACCGCTCCCGCACCTGCGCCCACTCGAATCCGCTCACGACGCCTCCGACGACGGGCTGTGCGTGGACGCCCCGGCCGGCTCCCGGTAGTGGTGGTAGGCGTGGTGGGCCGCGAAGCCCATCCCGGCGTAGAGAGCGCGCGCTCCCGCGTTCTCCTCCTCCACCTGCAGCCAGGCCGCCGACGCTCCCTCGTCCAGCGCCGTGCGGGCCAGCGCGGCCATCACCGTCGTGGCGAGTCCCCGGCGGCGGTGCTCCGGAGCCACCTCGACGGCTGCGAAGCCGGCCCAGCGGCCGTCCACGACACACCGTCCGATCGCGGCCGGGGCGCCGCCCTCCGGCGCGGGCGCCGACGCGAACCACACCGACGGCCCTGTCCCGCTCGCGGCTTCGCCGGAGTGGGAGGACGTGCCCGCCAGCACCCGCAGGGCCACCTCGCTCACCCCCTTGCGCCCGTACCGCTCCAGCCACGCCTCGTCGGCCTCCCGGGCCAGGACCACACCCTCGGCCTCAGCCCGGTCGGCGACCGGCGCCAGTGCGCCGACCCACAGCTCCGCCGTCACCTCACGCTGCCACCCGCGCCGCTCCAGCTCCGCGCAGAGCAGCTCCTCGGTTCCCTCGGCGCCGGTCGCCGTCTGCACGTAGGCGGGCAGCCCGCGTGCGCCGTACCAGGCCCGTACGGCGTCCAGGGCCGCGTCGAGGGGCATGCCGGGGTCGCCGAGCGGCAGCACGGAGTTGGCCCGGCGGGTGAACCCGGCGGACGCCCGCAGCTCCCACGCGCCGAGCCGGGCGCTCTCCACCGGCCGCCAGGCCCGCGCGGCGACGCCGGCCAGCTCCCGGTAGCCGGCGGCGGGCCCGCGGCGGCGGGCCGGGGCGGCGGGCACGACCTTCCCCGCGACCAGCGAGGACGCGTCAATGCGGACGCTCTCCCCACTCTTCCGTGTGACCGTGAGCACACCGTCGTCCCATGATGTGAGAACCCCGACCGTGTCGGTGAATTTCCCGTCGACGGCTCCAGCGTCGGTCAAGCACCGCACGGAGACGCGTTTTCCCACGTCAGCAGCGGTGATGCGGACCTCGAGACGTCCGGCGGCCGAGATTTCCACAGGTCGGTTCACCCCTCCTGTTCGGATCATGCCCAAGAACGGAGATACTAGGTGGCGGGCATCGACGACGCCGCGCTCCCGCGCGCCAGGCGGCGGAGCCTGAGGAGGCCCGCCAGCGCCCAATCGAGGAGGAACGACAGCGTGACCTACGTCATCGCGCAGCCTTGTGTCGACGTGAAGGACAAGGCCTGCATCGAAGAGTGCCCGGTCGACTGCATCTACGAGGGCCAGCGGTCCTTGTACATCCACCCGGACGAATGCGTCGACTGCGGCGCCTGTGAGCCGGTCTGCCCGGTCGAGGCGATCTTCTACGAGGACGACACTCCGGAGGAGTGGAAGGACTACTACAAGGCGAACGTCGAGTTCTTCGACGAGCTCGGCTCGCCCGGCGGCGCCAGCAAGCTGGGGCTGATCGAGCGCGACCACCCCTTCGTCGCCGCGCTGCCGCCGCAGGCCGAGTAAACCGCGGCGGCCCGCCACCGTGCCGCCTCGGTCCCGTACGGCCTGATCAGGTCTGATCGCCGTACGGGGCCGAGGCGTTTGCCGTACGTACGAAAGTGAGCCAGTCACCGTGTCCTCCGCAGTCTCCGACCGACTTCCCACCTTCCCCTGGGACAAGCTGGAGCCGTACAAGAAGACGGCCGCAGCCCACCCGGACGGCATCGTCGACCTCTCGGTCGGCACCCCGGTCGACCCGGTCCCCGACCTGGTCCAGAAGGCCCTGATCGACGCTGCGGACTCCCCGGGCTACCCGACGGTGTGGGGCGCCCCGGCCCTGCGGGACGCGATCACGGGCTGGCTGGAGCGCCGCCTGGGCGCCCGCGAGGTCACCCACCGGCACGTCCTGCCGATCGTCGGCTCCAAGGAGCTCGTGGCCTGGCTCCCGACCCAGCTGGGCCTCGGCCCCGGCGACAAGGTGGCCTACCCGCGACTGGCCTACCCGACGTACGAGGTGGGCGCGCGCCTGGCCCGCGCCCGGTACGAGGTCTACGACGACCCGACGGAGCTCGACCCCACGGACCTCAGGCTGCTCTGGCTGAACTCCCCGTCCAACCCCACCGGCAGGGTGCTGTCGAAGGCGGAGCTCACCCGGGTGGTGGCCTGGGCGAGGCGGCACGGGGTGCTGGTCTTCTCCGACGAGTGCTACCTGGAACTGGGCTGGGAGGCCGACCCGGTCTCGGTCCTCCACCCGGACGTCAACGGCGGCTCGTACGAGGGCATCGTCTCGGTGCACTCGCTTTCCAAGCGGTCGAACCTGGCCGGGTACCGGGCGGCCTTCCTGGCGGGCGACCCGGCCGTCCTCGGCCCCCTCCTGGAAATCCGCAAGCACGGCGGCATGATGACCTCGGCGCCCACCCAGGCGGCGGTCGTGGCCGCCCTCGGTGACGACACCCACGTCCGTGAGCAGCGCGAACGCTACGCCGCCCGGCGCGCCCTGCTGCGTGAGGCGCTGCTGTCGCACGGCTTCCGCATCGAGCACAGCGAGGCCAGCCTCTACCTCTGGGCCACCCGCGACGAGTCCTGCTGGAGCACGGTCGCCCGTCTGGCGGACCGGGGCATCCTGGTGGCCCCCGGCGACTTCTACGGCGAGGCGGGCGAGAAGTTCGTCCGCGTGGCGCTGACGGCGACGGACGAACGAGTGCGCGCGGCGGTGGAGCGCCTGTAGCGGCGTCGTCGCGGCGCCGCGCGGCGGGCGCACAGAGCGACGGGGCCCGGGGAGCGGACTCCCAGGACCCCGTCGTCGGGCTCGAGCGGCCGGCTCGAGCGGCTGGACCGCGTGGCCGGCCCGAGCGGCCGGACCGTGGGCGGCGGCCGGTGTCAGCCGAGCGGCAGGCTCTTCACCGGCAGGGTCTGGGCGCCGGGCAGCCCGCCCTTGGTGAGGGAGTCCGTCGGCAGGCCGCCCTTGGTGGCGGTCGACGCGGTGTCCCCGAGGAGACCCCCGGCGGAACCCGCCGCCTCGCCCGCCGTCTTCTGCGCCACCGGCGCCGCCTTCTGCACGGTCTTGCCGCCGGCCTTGTCCGCGAGCCCGGTGACGTTGTGCGCCGCGCCGTCGACCGTGCTGCCGACGTTCGCCGTGTCCAGGGCGGTCAGTCCACCGAGGCTCGGAGCGGCGGGAAGGGCGGGGGCCGCACCGGCGGAGCCGGCCGCACCGACTCCGGCGGCCGCTCCCGCAGCGACGAGCAGCGCGGCACGGGCGATCCGGCGGGTCAGGGGGAGAGACATGATGCTCCTTCGACGGGAGAGAACAAGGACTGTCCGGGCCCGGACGCAGTGACTACCGCTCGAGAACCGCGAAGGTTGCGCACCGCCGATGCAAAGAGTTGGCAATGCGTCGCATTATCGGCTGCGTATAAAAACGGGCAAAAACCGCCCGGTGTGAAATTCCGGCAAAGCCCGGACCCCTTTGCCCGCAAGGGATTCGGTGTGTACGAGGGTGACGGCGCGAAAACCTGAGCACCCCGCCGAACGGGGGGTCCGCACATGACCCGGCCGGGTGACGTCCCGCACTACTGAGCGGTGACGATCCGCACGTCGCCGGAGCCACCGGCCGCCGCCGCCCCGACGCCCTCCGCGCTGGTCGAACCGGTGGTCCGCCACCGCCTGTCGGAGGTCCCCGAGACCCACTCCCGGCCCGCGTACGAGACGCGCTCGATGCGCAGCGCAGAGGCGTTGGCCACCGCCCAGTGCGCCAGCTGCCAGCCGCGCTCGTCGACGCTGCGGCCGCCGGCGGCGGTGTTCTCGGACACCGGCAGCATCACGGTCCGCTCCCCGCTCTCGACGGCCGGCACATCGGCGGACGGCGACGAAGAGGAGGACGAAGAGGAGGACGACGAGGCGCCCTTCCCGTCCGTCTGCAGTCGCGCGGCCCGCCCGAAGTCCCGTTGCAGCGCCGCCCGGACCGCCGCCGGTCCCGTGACGGTCGTGGTCGTCGCGCCCGCCGTCGTCGCCGTCGGGGCGAGCGAGCGGCCGTCGCAGGTCAGCGTCGCGTGCGAGGTGCCGGTGAGCGCGGCGGCCAGCAGCACGGCGTCCCCCTCGTGCTTGGCGTACGCCTCCGGATAGCCGCTGCGCTGCACCCGCTGGGCGGCGACGGTGAGCGGCAACTCGGTGTAGTCGCGCACCTTCTCCAGGTGCTTGTAGAAGACGGCCGCCGCGTAGGCGGGGTCGGTGACCTGCTTCTCGGTGCCCCAGCCCTGCGAGGGCCGCTGCTGGAACAGACCGAGCGAATCCCGGTCGCCGTGGGCGAGGTTGCGCAGCGCGGACTCCTGGATGGCGGTCGCGAGCGCGATGGCCACGGCCCGCTCGGGCAGGGCCCGGTCGGTGCCGACCGCGGCGATCGTGGCCGCGTTCACCGCCTGCTCCGGCGTGAACTCGTACGCCGCCGTCCCGTCGGCGGAAACGACTGTGCAGCCCGGATCGCCGGTGCCGCCGGCGACGTACTGCACCACGACATAACCCGCGACGGCGGACAGGACCACGCAGGCCGCCCCGAAACGGAGCAGGCGGCCGCGACGCTTGGAGGAGGGTGACTGCTTCGGCACGCGTCCAAGGTACTGGAGAGTAGTGAAAAGGAGGAGGTGGATGTGCAGAGGTGGGGAAGAGCAGCGCCGCCGACCGGCGCGTTAGGGTCGACGGCATGGCCGACACCCCGCTTGACCTCACTCTGGACGCCGCCGCACTGACCGCGAGGCTCGTCGACTTCCGTTCCGAGAGCGGCGCCGAGAAGCCGCTCGCGGACGCGATCGAGATCGCCCTGCGCGCGCTGCCCCACCTGACGGTGGACCGGCTCGGCAACAACATCGTCGCCCGCACGCACCTCGGCCGTGCGCAGCGCGTGGTCCTCGCCGGCCACATCGACACGGTGCCGATCGCCGGCAACGTTCCGTCGCGGCTGGACGAGGACGGGGTGCTCTGGGGCTGCGGGACCTGCGACATGAAGTCGGGGGTGGCGGTCCAGCTGCGCATCGCGGCGACGGTGCCGGACCCCAACCGCGACCTGACGTTCGTCTTCTACGACAACGAGGAGGTCGCCGCCGAGCTCAACGGCCTCAAGCACGTCGCCGAGGCCCGCCCGGAGTGGCTGGCCGGCGACTTCGCGGTGCTGCTCGAGCCCTCCGACGGCCAGGTCGAGGGCGGCTGCCAGGGCACCCTGCGGGTGCTGCTGAGGACACAGGGCGAGCGGGCCCACTCGGCGCGCGGCTGGATGGGCTCCAACGCGATCCACGCGGCCGCCCCGATCCTGGCCCGCCTGGCCGCCTACGAGGCGCGCAAGCCCGTCATCGACGGACTGGAGTACCGCGAGGGCCTCAACGCGGTCGCCGTCACGGGCGGTGTGGCCGGCAACGTCATCCCCGACGAGTGCGTCGTCACCGTCAACTTCCGCTACGCGCCGGACCGCAGCGAGGAGGAGGCGCTCGCCCACGTCCGCGAGGTCTTCGCCGACTGCGAGGTGGCGGAGTTCACGGTCGACGACCACAGCGCCGCCGCTCTGCCCGGCCTCTCCCATCCGGCCGCCGCGGCCTTCATCGAGGCGGTGGGCGGCACCCCGCTGCCCAAGTTCGGCTGGACGGACGTGAGCCGCTTCTCCTCCCTGGGCGTGCCCGCCGTCAACTACGGCCCCGGCAACCCGCACTTGGCGCACAAGCGGGACGAACGCGTGGAGACGGCCAAGATCCTTGCGGGCGAGGAGCGGCTGCGGGCCTGGCTGACGGCCTGAGGGAAGGTCCGGCGCGTCGGCGCTGCACGGCGGACACGCCGACGTCCCGCGTCCGTAACCCGGGTGGATCTAGGCTGAGGTGGAACCGACGCAAGCGGAGGGAGCTCACCATGGCTACAGGGAACCCCGAGGGCAAGAAGCAGCCACCGGACGAACAGCGCCTGGGACCGGTCCTCCGCAGGCGGGACCAGGTGCAGACGAGCACGACGGACCAGCGGCTGCTGGACGAGCGGGCTCCCTCGGACTGGGTGCACACCGACCCCTGGCGGGTCCTGCGCATCCAGTCGGAGTTCATCGAGGGCTTCGGCACCCTCGCCGAACTCCCCGCGGCGATCAGCGTGTTCGGATCCGCCCGGACGCCGGTGGGCTCGCCGGAGTACGAGGTCGGGGTACGGCTGGGCGGCGCCCTCGTCGACGCCGGGTGGGCCGTGATCACGGGCGGCGGTCCGGGAGCGATGGAGGCGGCCAACAAGGGCGCGAGCGAGGCGGGCGGCGTCTCCGTGGGCCTCGGCATCGAGCTGCCCTTCGAGCAGGGGCTCAACCCGTACGTCGACATCGGCCTGAACTTCCGTTACTTCTTCGTGCGGAAGATGATGTTCGTGAAGTACGCGCAGGGCTTCGTGGTCCTGCCCGGCGGCCTCGGCACGCTGGACGAGCTGTTCGAGGCCCTCACCCTCGTCCAGACCCAGAAGGTCACCCGCTTCCCGATCGTCCTGTTCGGCACGGAGTACTGGGGCGGTCTGATCGACTGGCTGACGAACACCCTGATCGCGCAGGGCAAGGCCGCCGAGAAGGACCTCCTCCTCTTCCACGTCACGGACGACGTCGAGGAGGCGGTGGCCCTGGTGTCGAAGGAAGCGGGCCGCTGACGTCCAGCCCGTCCGGGGGCCCGGCTCCCGGACGGGGGAGGGACGGTGGGGGCGAGGAGGACTACGCGAGCCCCCGCCGCGCCACCGCCGGCGCCCGATGCCCCGCGATGGCGGCGACCATGTCCAGCACCTGCCGTGTCTCCGCCACCTCGTGCACCCGGTACACCTGTGCCCCCAGCCACGCCGACACGGCCGTCGTCGCCAGGGTGCCCACCACCCGCTCCTTCACCGGCCGGTCCAGCGTCTCCCCGACGAAGTCCTTGTTGGACAGCGAGACCAGCACCGGCCAGCCCGTCTCCACCATCTCGCCGAGCCGGCGGGTCGCCTCCAGGCTGTGCCGGGTGTTCTTCCCGAAGTCGTGCCCGGGATCGATCATGATCGACTCCCGCGGCACCCCCAGCCCCGCGGCCCGCTCCGCCAGCCCCAGAGTCACCCGCAGGATGTCGGCCATCACGTCGTCGTAGGTCACCCGGTGCGGACGCGTCCGCGGCTCCGCACCGCCCGCGTGCGTGCAGACCAGCCCTGCCCCATGGCGCGCCGCCACCTCCGCCAGCCCCGGATCCACGCCGCCCCACGCGTCGTTCAGGACGTCGGCGCCCGCCTCGCAGACCGCCTCGCCGACCTCGGCCCGCCAGGTGTCCACGCTGATCACCACGTCCGGGAAGCGCCGCCGCACCTCGGCCACGAAGCCGACGGTCCGCCGGACCTCCTCCCGGGCCGTCACCTCTTCACCCGGGCCGGCCTTCACCCCGCCGACGTCGATGATGGCCGCCCCCTCCGACACCGCCTGCTCCACGCGCGCGAGGGCCGGCTCGTCGAGGAAGGTCGCGCCCTGGTCGTAGAAGGAGTCCGGGGTCCGGTTCACGATCGCCATGATCACCGGCTCGTGCGCGCCGAATTCACGCCTGCCCAGCCTGAGCATCCCCTGTGACCTCTCCTCGAACGTCCTGCACAACCACCGCCTGCGACCCTAGCCGCCGGACCCGCATGGCACGATCGGACCCGCACACATCACTCCGAGCACACCGAGCGTGGGGGCCCACCGATGGTTATGTTCTTGTTCCTGGTCATCGCGCTCGCCGTGGTGGTCGCCGCGGTGACCCTCGCCGTGCTGGGCGGCGGCGAGGGCACCGGCCCGCTGCCGGAGGTCGCCGCCGAGCGGCTGCACGACCCGCTGCCCCCCGACCGCCCGCTCGACCGGTCCGACGTCGACCGCCTGCGCTTCCCCCTCGCCGCCCGCGGGTACCGCATGACGGACGTGGACGACGCCCTCAACCGCCTCGCCGCCGAGCTCGCCGAACGGGACGCCCGTATCGCCGACCTCGAGTCCGCGCTGGCCGGCGCGCAGGCTCGCCCGGCCGCCTCCCACGTCTCGATGGAGAAGCAGGCCCCGGAGGACCAGAGGTGAGCGACGGCGGCGCCCGCGCGGGCGCGGACGGGGCGCTGCGCTGCCCCTGGGCCCTGTCCACGCCTGACTACGTGACGTACCACGACGAGGAGTGGGGCCGCCCGGTCCACGGCGACGACGCGCTGTTCGAGCGCCTCAGCCTGGAGGCCTTCCAGTCCGGCCTGTCCTGGATCACGATCCTGCGCCGCCGCCCGGGCTTCCGCACCGCCTTCGCCGATTTCAAGATCACCTCGGTCGCCGTCTTCACCGACGAGGACCGCGCCCGTCTCCTCGCCGACCCCGGCATCATCCGCAACCGCGCGAAGATCGACGCCACGGTCGCCAACGCGCGCGTGCTCGCCGACTGGGCGCCCGGCGACCTGGACGAGCTGATCTGGTCCCACGCCCCGGACCGGGCAGGCCGCCCGGTCCCGAGGACCCTCGCGGACGTCCCCGCGGTCACCGACGAGTCGACGGCCCTGTCGAAGGCCCTCAAGAAGCGCGGCCTGCGGTTCGTCGGACCCACGACGGCCTACGCCCTGATGCAGGCGTGCGGCCTGGTGGACGACCACCTCGAGAGCTGTGTGAGCAGGATCGGCTGAGGCCCGCGGGGCCGCCTCCCGGGGCTCACCGGCCCAGGTACTTCGGCGTTCCCTTCTCGACGAACGCCCGCACCGCGATCGTGTGGTCCTCGGACGCCCCCGCCCGGGTCTGCAGCTCGTCCTCCTTGTCCAGCGTCTCGGCCAGCGAGTGCGAGAACCCGAAGGCCATCGCCTCCTTGATCGCCGCGTACGCCACCGTCGGTCCCTCCGCCAGCATCCGCGCCAGCTGCTCGGCCGCGGTGCGCAGCGAGGCCGCCGGGACGATCCGGTTGGCGATGCCCAGCTCGTACGCCTCCTCAGCCGTGATGCTGCGCGGGAAGAGCAGCAGGTCGGCGGCCCGGCCCGGACCGATGACCCGGGGCAGGGTCCACGACACGCCGGAGTCGGCGGTCAGCGCCACCCCGGCGAACGAGGTGTTGAAGGAAGCGGTGTCGGCCACGATGCGGTAGTCCGCGGCCAGCGCGAATCCGAGACCCGCGCCCGCGGCGACCCCGTTCACGGCGGCGACCACCGGCTTCGGGGCCTCCGTCAGGGCCCGCACGATCGGGTTGTAGTGCTCCTTGACCGTGCTCATCACCTCGCCCGAGCCCGCGGCCAGCAGCCCGATGTGCTCCTTGAGGTCCTGCCCCACGCAGAAGGCCCGCTCTCCGGCGGCGGTCAGCAGGACGGCCCGTACGGCGTCGTCGGCCGCAGCGGACCGGACCGCGTCCCGGAGCGCGACCTTCGCCTCGATGTTCAGCGCGTTCATCGCCTCGGGGCGGTTCAGCGTGATCGTCGCGAGCCCGTCGCTCACCTCGTAGAGCACGGTGTCGGCCATGGAGTTTCCCCTCCGCGTCGCGGCTTCGACGCATTACTCGTCAGTACGTCCGGTGTACAGGGACAGCATGGCGGAGATCACCGTCCGGGGACCGGACGCGACGTGTGACCTGCGTCAAAGAATTCGGGACGATTTCCGGCGCGCGGAAGTCCGTGCGGTGGCGCAGTATCGCAGTCACATCGCCGAATTGAGTGGTTTTGCTCGCGCGCGTTGCCCAAGCGATGCCGACCGATGTTGGTCATCGGGTCCTGAGATGCGGGATAATGGCTGGGAAGCAATGTGTTCGATGCCGGTGTCGCGTGTCCCACGCTGGATCGCGGCTGCCCTCCACGGGCCGTCGGCTTTGGCGATGAGCTGGTTTCAGGAAGGGGAACGAGCATGGCGGCCATGAAGCCGCGAACGGGTGATGGCCCGCTCGAGGTGACCAAGGAGGGGCGGGGCATCGTCATGCGCGTTCCGCTCGAAGGCGGCGGGCGGCTCGTCGTCGAGCTGACCCCTGACGAGGCCGACGCGCTCGGCGACGCCCTGAAGAAGGTCGTCGGCTGACGCGCAAGCGACCCTGTTCTCTTCGACTGCTCCGGCGTCCTTCTGGGCGCCGGAGCAGTCGTCTTCGCAGGCCTCCCGCGATTCCCGGGGGACGTCCGGGAGAGGGCCCGGGACCCTGACGGCCCAACGGCCGCCCGAGGCCCGACGGCCACCGCCGGACCTCCGTCAGCGGAGCGGACGCGGCGCCCGGGCCGTCGACGCCGTCAGCGCTTGACCGCGCACAGCAGCCCGTCGCCGACCGGCAGCAGCGAGGGCACGAGCTCCTGGCTCTCCCGCACCGCCCGCAGCAGCTCCCGGATGCGTATGACCTCCGTGGGCTGCGGTCCCGAATCGACCGTGCGCCCGTTGGCGAAGACGCCCTCGAAGGCCACCAGGCCGCCCGGGCGCAGCAGGCGCAACGATTCAGCGAGATACTCCTGCAGCTCCAGACGGTCGCCGTCGCAGAAGACGAGGTCGTAGCCGGCGTCCGCGAGGCGGGGCAGCACGTCGAGCGCGCGGCCCGGGATGAAGCGGGCCCGGTTGCTGGCGAAGCCGCAGGCGCGGAAGGCCGTCCGGGCGAACTGCTGGTGCTCCGGCTCGGGGTCGACGGTCGTCAGGACGCCGTCCGGGCGCATCCCGTACAGCAGGTGGATCCCGGAGACGCCGGTACCGGTGCCGATCTCGGCGACCGCCTTCGCGTCCACGGCGGCGGCGAGCATCCGCAGCGCGGCGCCCGTGCTGGGCGACACCGAGCGCAGCCCTGCCTCGCGGGCCCGGTCGCGGGCCCAGCGCAGCGCTTCGTCCTCGGCGGCATAGGCGTCGGCGAACGCCCAGCTTGCCTGCCGGTTGCCGGTAATGACCCTCTCCTGTCCCCGTGGTTGCCTCGGCGTGACTGTATCCGTTGCCGCCGGGAACCCGCAGATGGGACCGGACGTTTGAAGGGGTGGGAACGACGACCGGGGGGACACAGTTGGATCACGATGGTGGACCGGGCGCCGACCAGGCGCTGATGCAGCCGGGCGAGCCCGGTCAGCGCACATCAATCTCTCGTAAAACCGCTTATCCGGAGCTAACGGGCGAGGTGGCTATGGTAGGGGCTCCACTGGACACCACCAGAGCCGACAGGGGAGGTGCGGCCGTACCTGTGGATCGGGGAGGAGTGCTGCGGCGCTTTCTCGGGTCGGCGGGCAGGCCGAAATCCGTGAACGACACCGCTGCTGACCACAGCCACGCCGGCGCCGCCGCCGGACAAGCCCAGACCGCGACCTTCACCACCGACGCGGACGGGCAGGCGTGGACTCCGCCCACGTGGGAGGAGATCGTCAGCATGCACAGCGGCCGGGTCTACCGGCTCGCCTACCGGCTGACCGGCAACCAGCACGACGCCGAGGATCTCACCCAGGAAGTCTTCGTCCGCGTCTTCCGCTCCTTGTCGACGTACACGCCGGGCACCTTCGAGGGCTGGCTGCACCGCATCACGACCAACCTCTTCCTCGACATGGTCCGCCGCAAGCAGCGCATCCGTTTCGACGCGCTGGGCGACGACGCGGCCGAGCGGCTGCCCAGCAAAGAGCCCACGCCTCAGCAGCTCTTCAACGACGCCCACTTCGACGCGGACGTCCAGCAGGCCCTCGACACCCTCGCGCCGGAGTTCCGCGCCGCCGTCGTCCTCTGCGACATCGAGGGCCTCTCCTACGAGGAGATCGCCGCGACCCTGGGCGTCAAGCTGGGCACCGTCCGCTCGCGCATCCACCGCGGCCGGTCACAGCTGCGCAAGGCCCTCGCGCACCGCGCGCCCGAGGCGCGCGCCGGACGCCGTCCCCTCAGGGCGCGTGTGCCCGCTCTGGGAGGAGGGGGCGCGACCGCGTGAGTGGATCCCGACACAACGCCGCCGAGAGGCTCCTCGCGGAGCAGCATCTCGGAGACCGGCTCTCGGCCCTGGTGGACGGCGAGCTCGGTCATGACACCCGTGAGCGCGTGCTGGCGCACGTGGCGACCTGTCCCAAGTGCAAGTCGGAGGTCGACGCGCAGCGCCGGCTGAAGAACGTCTTCGCGGAAGTCGCACCGCCCGCCCCCTCCGAAAGCTTTCTGGCCCGTCTCCAGGGCCTCCCCGGGGGAGGCGATCCAGGCCCCGGCGGCACACCGCCCGGCGGCGGCTTCGCCGACGGAGTCTTCGGAGTGAGAGGCACGCGGCGGGACGAGCCGTTCGAGTTCGGCTATGTGCCCGCCCGCGACCACGGCACCGTGCTCTCCCCCGTATCGGACCGGGGCTTCCGCACCCATCCGCTGGGCCGTGGCGGCGAACGCCATGACTCCGAGCGCTCCCGCAGCATGCGGTTCGCGTTCGTCGCCGCCGGCGCGGTGTCGCTGGCCGCGATCGCGCTCGGCGGCATGACCACCGTCGCCCCGGTCGACACGACCGCGGACGGCCGGGCGGGAGCGGGCGCCGGGAGCAATGTGACACCGGCCCGCACCCCGGGCACGGGCTCCTCGGCGACATCGGAGAGCCAGCGTCGTCGCGCCGCGGGCCCCCTGCTCTCCCAGGGCGGTCAGCTCGGCGACACCCCGGCCGCCCCGACCGAGGTCTCCGCTCCGCTGCTGCCCGGCCTGCCCGGCCTGCCCGCACCGGCCGGCGGCCGGAGCGACCAGGTCCTGCACCGGCTCACCACGCCCATGGTGGCCGGCGCCGCGGCGATGTCGCCGCTGATACGTCCGCTCGGCACGACCCAGCCGATCTCGCTGACCGACTGGACCGCCTCACCTCAGGTCACCGGCATCGGTCTGCTCGCCGCACCCGCCCCCGACACCACCTCCGCTCCCTCCTCCTCTCCCTTCCTGCGCAACGCTCGCTGAACAGGGCCCGCGCCACTCCGCCGCGAACCTGGTTGAATCCAGGGACGACCGCGTCCGGCCAGGCAGCCGGACGCGAAAGCGGAGTGCGCGGGTGGGGAGAGCATGGACGAGGGGAAGCCCACGAAGGCGAAGTGGTGGAGCCGGCCTCGACCACAGGAACCCACGGAAGACCGGCACACCGCGGACGAGGCCGACGGCACGCCGGCGCCTCCGCAGCCCACCCCGGACGGCGACTTCGAACTGGCCCGTCCCGCCGGCCCGGCTGACCCCGCGGCGGCACCCGCTCCCGACGAAGCCGGTCCGACGCATGTGACCCGGCACGCGGGCCCGACGCCCGGCACGGCACACGCCGCCGACACCGAACCGGCCGAGGCCGGCTTCGCCGACGCCTCCGGCTTGGCCGACGCCGCGTCCGACGTGACCGGTGGTGCGGCCGCGGCCGACGATGCGTCCGGCACGGCCGATGCCGTGTCCGACGGGTCTGGTCCGTCAGGTACGGCCGATACCGCGTCCGACGTGTCCGGCATGGCCGATGCCGCGTCCGACGTGTCCGGTGGTGCGGCCGACGAGGCGTCCGGCACGGCCGATGCCGTGTCCGACGGGTCTGGTCCGTCAGGTACGGCCGATACCGCGTCCGACGGGTCTGGTCCGTCAGGTACGGCCGATACCGCGTCCGACGTGTCCGGCTTGGCCGATGCCGGGTCCGACGTGTCCGGTGGTGCGGCCGACGATGCGTCCGATGCGTCCGGCACGGCCGATGCCGCGTCCGAGGTGTCCGGCTTGGCCGATGGCGCGTCCGAGGTGTCCGGTGGTGCGGCCGACGATGCGTTCGATGCGTCCGGCACGGCCGATGCCGTGTCCGACGGGTCCGGTGCGTCAGGTACGGCCGACGCCGCGTCCGAGGTGTACGCCATGGTCGACGACGCGTCCGGTGTGGCCGACGCCGTCTATGGTGACGCCGGTCCGATCGATGCGGTCTTCGGCGGGGCGAGCTCGCAGGCGTCGTCCGCCGACCCCGGCGCGGCCCGCGTCGACGTCGTTCCCACCGTCGCCCCCGCCCCCGCCGTCGCCCCCGCGGACGTTGCCCCTGCCGCGCCGGAGCCGGCCGCCGCCGAGCGTCCCAGGCCGCTGCACGACCCCGACCCGTACAGCACCCCGCCGTACGGTGAACCGGGTCCCTGGGCGCCCGCACCCCCCGTCCAGCACCCGGCCGTCTCCGCCGCCCCCGGCACCGCGGCGGCTCCTTTCGTCCCGCAGCAGGCGGCTTCGCTTCCGGCTGTCCCCGGGCCGTGTCCGGCGCCCGCTGATGCGGCACCGGACACCGCCACCGCTCCCGGCTCCGCCGCCACCGCTCCCGGCGGCGCCACGGTCGTCGCCTCCGGGGCCGGGGCCGGGGCTGTGCCTGCCCGTGACGCCGTGCACGGGCAGGATTCGGCTGCGGCGCCCGCGCCGGATTCCGCTCACGGCACGGTGCCCGCCGCCCTCGCCGACTCCGGGCGCCTCCTCGCCTCCTCGACCGGATCATCCGGATCGGTCCCGTCCGCCCCGTCCGCCCCGTCTGCCCCGTCCGCAGGCGACGCGGGCTTCGATCCCTGGCAGCGCTACGACCCGTGGGCTGCCGCGCCCCGGCGGGAGACGCATGGGCCCGCCGGGTCGTGGCAGCACAGCGGGGCCGATGCGCCGACCGCCGGGGAGCGACGGCGATGGGTGCGCAGACAGCTGGTGGCCGGCGCTCTGGCCGTCGCGCTGGTGTCCGGCGTGCTGGGCGGAGCCGTGGGCGTGTATCTCGAGCGCAATGGCGGGCTCGACCCGGTCCGGCTGCCGCAGGCGTCCGCCGAGCCCGCAGGGCGGGCCGCGGACAGCGTGGCCGGGATCGCCGCCCGGGCCCTGCCCAGCGTCGTCACCCTGCACGTCAGCGGCAGCGACGAAGGCGGCACTGGCACCGGGTTCGTGCTCGACTCGCTCGGCTACATCCTCACCAACAACCACGTGGTCGAGCCGGCCGGGGGCGACGGCGGGATAACCGTCGTCTTCAACGGCGGCCAGACCGCGAAGGCCGAGGTCGTCGGCCGGGACAGCGGCTACGACCTCGCCGTGGTGCGGGTGACCGGTGTGAAGGGGCTGAAGCCCCTGTACCTCGGCAACTCCGACAACGTGCGGGTCGGCGACCCGGTCGTCGCGATCGGAGCCCCCTTCGACCTGGAGGGCACCGTCACCTCCGGCATCATCAGCGCCAAGGAACGGCCCATCACGGCCGGCGGCGACGGCGCGGACGCCGACGACGTCTCGTACGTCGACGCCCTGCAGACCGACGCGCCGATCAACCCCGGCAACTCGGGCGGGCCGCTCCTCGACGCGCAGGGCCACGTCATCGGCATCAACTCCGCGATCCGCTCCGCCGACGACGGCGTGGGCGCCGGCAACGCGCGGTCCGGTTCGATCGGCCTCGGCTTCGCCATCCCCATCAACCAGGGCAAGCGGGTCGCCGAGGAGCTGATCAACAACGGCAGGGCGACCCACCCGGTCATCGGCGTATCCCTCGACCTGCAGTACGCCGGCGACGGCGCCCGGATCAGCGCGAAGGCCGGTGACGGCGGACCCCCGGTCACCGCGGGCGGCCCCGGCGCCCGGGCCGGCCTGCGGGCCGGGGACGTCGTCACCCAGGTCGACGGACAGCGCGTCCACTCCGGTGAGGAGCTGATCGCCAGAACCCGCGCCCACCGCCCCGGCGAGCGACTGCGGCTGACGATCCTGCGCGACGGCACCGAGCGCAGTCTCTCGCTGGTCCTCGGCTCGTCCGGGGGCGGCTGACGCGCCGCGCCGCGGGCCCCGCGTGCGGCCCGCTCGCCCGGCGTCTGACAGAAACGTCACAGGTCGGACCGCGAAAGTCGGTCCGACATGGCAAACATCGCGGAAAACCAGCCGCGTACACGCACTCGGAGGGTCCGGGACAGTACCGGTGCGACAGGTGCGACAGGTACCGTGGACCCGGCCCGGACCACGGAAGACCCGAACTGACCACTGAGGGCCCGAGGACCGAGGACCGCGGACATCGCAAGGAGCTTCAGGTGTTCAATGACATAGGACCGCTCGAGCTGGTGACGATCATCGTCCTGGCCGTGCTCGTCTTCGGTCCGGACAAGCTCCCGAAGGTGATCCAGGACGTGATGCGCACCGTCCGGAAGATCCGCGAGTTCTCCGAGAGCGCCAAGGCGGACATCCGCAGCGAGCTGGGACCGGAGTTCAAGGACTTCGAGTTCGAGGACCTCAACCCCAAGACGTTCATCCGCAAGCAGCTGGACAACGACGAGCTGGGGCTCAAGGAGCTCCGCAACGGCTTCGACCTGAAGAAGGAGATGGCCGAGGTCACGGACGCGGTCCACAGCCGCGACACGGACGCCGCAGGCTCCGGTTCGTCCTCGTCCTCCTCGCCGTCCCCGTCCTCGTCCGGCGGCGGTCGCATCGACATGACCAAGAAGCCCGAGGAGCCGGGCGGGGACGACCGTCCGCCCTTCGACGCGGACGCCACCTGAGCCACCCGCGCCCCCCGGTGTGAGGGGGCGCACGCCGCACGCGCCGGGTGGATTCCCGGCAGCCGGGAGCAGGGTGGCTATGCTGCCTGGTTGTTGTGCGGAGCGGACGAGTACGCCCGAAGGGGGGCGGGCCGGTCGTTCCGTCGAGAACGAGGAGGCGTCCGGGCAGATGGAGACGACGAGTCGGGCAGTCGCGCAGACGCCGGCCGCGGAGGACGGACCACAGGTCCCCTCCGTCCGGCGTACGGTCGACGGCTATCTGGAGGCACCCTTTCCCTGGTACGGCCTCGACGAGGCCTTCACGGGGCCGCGCTGGCTGATGCAGGTGGGCACGGCGGCCGACGGGGCCGTCGAGCACGGTTCCGTCGGACACGGCGACGAGCCCTCCGTGCGGCACGAGACGGCGGGCGAGGACCGCGGGAAGTTCGCGGTCGTCGTGACCGTCGCCGCGAACCCGGTCCGGCGCAGCCCGGACGGCACCGGTCTGCTCGAGGCCACCTCCGTGTCCTCGGCGGCCTGGCTGGCGGGCGTGGGCCTGCTGTCCTTCACCTGGCCCGGCCAGATGGACCACAGCCTGCGCGACGACTGGCTGGATCAGCAGACCGAGACGGCGTGGGTCCTCGCCGACGACCTGTCGGGGCCGGACTGGTCGACGCTGTCCCTGCCGGTCGACGGCGTGCCGACCCCGTTCCACTACCGCGAGTCCGAGTTCGGCTGGGTGCTGGCCGGTTCCACCGAGGGCGGGGTGCATCTGGGGGCGTACGGACGCGGTATGAGCGCGTACGGCCTCGGCTTCTCCGCCGTCAAGGACATCGCCGAGTACGCCTAGACACGACGAGACGGGCGACGCTGGACACGACGAGGCCGGCTACGCCCGGACACGACGAAAGGGTGCCCCCCGAGCGAGGAGGGCACCCTCATGGTCGCGACGCCCCTGAGCGCACGGCTCACGGGCGGGTGAACGCCGCTGGGCGCAACCGTCCTAGAACTTGTTCCTCGGGGTGATCCCCAGCGACAGTCCCGAAAGGCCGCGCTGCCGGCCGCCGAGCTTGCCCGCGATGGCCCGCAGCGCGGAACCCGCCGGGGACTCGGGATCGGTCAGAACGACCGGCCTGCCCTCGTCGCCGCCCTCGCGCAGCCGCACGTCGATCGGGATGGAGCCGAGCACCGGGACGTTCGCGCCGGTCGTGCGGGTGAGACCCTCGGCCACCGACTGTCCGCCGCCCGTGCCGAAGACGTCGACCATCTCCCCGCAGTGCGGGCAGGGCAGGCCGGACATGTTCTCCACCACGCCGACGATCTTCTGGTGGGTCTGGACGGCGATGGAGCCCGCCCGCTCGGCGACCTCGGCCGCCGCCTGCTGCGGGGTCGTCACGACCAGGATCTCGGCGTTCGGGACCAGCTGGGCCACCGAGATCGCGATGTCGCCGGTGCCCGGCGGAAGGTCGAGCAGCAGCACGTCCAGGTCGCCCCAGTAGACGTCCGCCAGGAACTGCTGGAGCGCGCGGTGCAGCATCGGGCCGCGCCAGACGACCGGGGCGTTGCCCGGGGTGAACATGCCGATGGAGATGACCTTCACGCCGTTCGCGGACGGCGGCATGATCATGTTCTCGACCTGGGTGGGACGGCCCTCCGCGCCCAGCATGCGCGGCACGCTGTGGCCGTAGATGTCGGCGTCGACCACGCCCACCTTCAGTCCGTCGGCCGCCATCGCCGCCGCCAGGTTGACCGTCACCGACGACTTGCCGACGCCGCCCTTGCCCGACGCCACCGCGTACACGCGGGTCAGCGAGCCCGGCTTGGCGAACGGGACCTCGCGCTCGGTCTGGCCGCCGCGCAGGGCGTTCGCCAGCTCCTTGCGCTGCTCGTCGCTCATCACGTCCAGGACGACGTCGACGCGGGTCACGCCCTCCACGGCGGAGACCGCGTCCGTGACGCGTTGCGTGATCGTCTCGCGCATCGGGCAGCCGGAGACCGTCAGGTACACGGCGACCGCGACCGCCCCGTCCGCACCGATCTCCACCGACTTCACCATCCCGAGCTCGGTGATGGGCCGGTTGATCTCGGGGTCGTTCACCGTCGCCAGTGCCTCGCGCACCGCGTCTTCGCTAGCCATAAGCACGATGGTACGGCGCGCCGAGGCGGCCCCGGTAAGCCCGTCACCGGTCGTCTACGTCACGTCCCCGCGACCGTTCTGCCGGGAATACGGCGTGTTCATGACGCCCGTCCCGCCGATCCTCCAGTTCCTTGACCATGTCCTGGAGCTCGGAGCGGATCCAGTCACGGGTGGCGACCTCGCCGAGACCGATCCGCAGAGCGGCGATCTCCCGGGTCAGGTACTCGGTGTCGGCGATGGACCGTTCGTTCTGCTTGCGGTCCTGTTCCAGGTTGACCCGGTCGCGGTCGTCCTGCCGGTTCTGCGCGAGCAGGATCAGCGGGGCCGCGTAGGAGGCCTGGAGCGAGAGCATCAGGGTCAGGAAGATGAACGGGTAGTTGTCGAAGCGCAGGTCGCGCGGGGCGAAGATGTTCCACAGGACCCAGACGATGATGACGATCGTCATCCAGACGATGAACCGTCCGGTGCCCAGGAACCGCGCGATGCGTTCCGACAGCCGTCCGAAGGCCTCCGGGTCCCACTCCGGCAGGATCCGGTGCCGGGGCGGCCGCGGCTGGTCCAGCCGGGCCCGGTGCCGGCTGGACGCCGTGGCGCCGGCCGGGGTGCGCTCGGCGCGCCCGCCGCTCTCGCGCTCAGGAGTCATGCGAGCCCACCTCCTCGGTCGCGGCCTCGTCGAGGTGGAACTCCGTCTCCCGCCAGTCCTCGGGCAGCATGTGGTCCAGGACGTCGTCCACGGTCACCGCGCCCAGCAGCGAACCCGCCTCGTCGACGACCGGGGCGGCGACCATGTCGTACGTCGCGAAGAACCCGGCGACGACCGGCAGCGCCGCGTCCGGCGCCAGGGCCTGCAGATCGTCGTCGAGGATCGAGCTGACCAGGGTGTAGGGAGGGTCGCGCAGCAGCCGCTGGAAGTGGACCGTGCCGAGGTACTTGCCGGTCGGCGTCTCGTCGGGCGGGCGGCAGACGTAGACCTGCGCGGCGAGCGCGGGGGAGAGGTCGCGGTTGCGCACGCGCGCGAGCGCGTCGGCGACGGTGGCGTCCGGCCGCAGGACGATCGGCTCGGTGGTCATCAGCCCGCCCGCGGTGTGCTCCTCGTAGGCCATCAGGCGTCGCATGTCGGCCGCGTCCGCCGGCTCCATCAGACTCAGCAGCCGTTCCTGGTCCTGCTCCGGGAGCTCGGACAGCAGGTCGGCCGCGTCGTCGGGGTCCATGGCCTCCAGGACGTCCGCGGCGCGCTCCTCCTTCAGCTTGCCGAGGATCTCGATCTGGTCGTCCTCCGGAAGCTCCTCGAGGACGTCGGCCAGGCGGTCGTCGTCGAGAGCCGCGGCCACCTCGGCGCGCCGCTTGGGCGACAGGTGGTGCAGGACGTTGGCGAGGTCGGCGGGGCGCAGCTGCTCGAAGGTGGCCAGCAGGCTCTCCGCGCCCTGCCCGTGCTCCTCCAGCGAGAACCCGGTGACCGCCGACCACTCCACGGTCAGCGTCTCCCCCTTGGCCCGCCGGAAGGCGCTCGCCTTCTTGCCCTTGCGGACGAAGACCCGGTCGATCTCCCAGTCCCGGCGGGCCGGCAGCTGCTGCACCGACACGTCGAGGACGCTGACCTCCTCGCCGGTCTCGACGAGCGTGACACGCCGGTCGAGCAACTCGCCGAAGGCCAGCCGCTCGGTCGGCCGCTGCTCGAAGCGCCGGACGTTGAGCACGCCGGTGGTGATGACCTGCCCGGACTCGATGCCGGTGACCCGGGTCATCGGAAGGAAGATGCGCCTCCGCGTGGACAGTTCGACGACCAGCCCGAGCACCCGGGGCGGCCGCCGGCCCACGCGCAGCACCACGACGAGGTCGCGTACCCGGCCCACCTGGTCGCCGTTCGGATCGAAGACGGGGATGCCGGAGAGGTGCGAGACGAAGATCCGCGGGGCGCCCGCTGCCATCACCGCACCTCCTTCTCTGCAGACTTCTCCAGGGACCGCTTCGCGGGCTTCTCCACGGAGCGACCGTTCGCTTGGTCACGGGTGACGCACTTCTCCCGAATGCCCGCTCGTGCGGGCTTAAGGCTAGCCCGTCCCGATCGGATACGCCCTGGTGGGCGGTCCGGACGGACTGGCTCCGCCGGTGCTCCGCGACCCCGGTACGCTGCCGTACGCCGCTCGGCACACCCCCGGAGAAAGGCGACTCTCCCTGTGACTGCGATTCCCCAGAACCGTACGCGCCGGGTCCCGCTGGTGAGCGTGCTGTGCGCGCTGGCCGTGGGTCTGGGACTGACGGGATGCAGTGAGGATCCGGACGCGGGCACGAACGGGGTGGGCAGACTCCCCGCCCAGGAGATCCAGGCGAAGACGAAGACGGCCGCGGGCTCGGTCGACGCGGTGCGCCTGTCGGGGAACGTGGTCACCAGCGGGCGTACGTACAAGCTCGACATGCGCCTGAAAGCGGACGGCGCCACCGGATCGGTCACCGCCGAGGGGGCCACCTTCCATCTGCTGCGGGTCGGCGAGAAGCTGTTCCTGAAGGCCGACGCGGCGTTCTGGAAGCACGAGGACGCCAAGTCCGACGACGGCAAGGACACCGCGGCCGGGGACAAGCTCGACGGCAAGTATGTGAAGGTGCCGACGGGCGACCCGTCGTACAAGAAGTTCAGCGGCTTCACGGACAAGGATCTCCTGCTCGACGGTCTGCTGACGCTGCACGGCACGCTGGACACCGACGGCCACCACGAGCAGTCCGGCGTCCGCACGGTCCGCATCACCGGCGACGGCGGCTCCGGCGGCACGCTGGACGTGTCGCTGGAGGGCAAGCCGTACCCACTGCGCCTGGAACGCGCCGGCGGGGCGGGCACGCTGAGCTTCTCGGCCTGGGGCAAGGACTTCGCCCTCGATGAGCCGGCGAAGGGCGAGACGGTGGACTACGGCAAGCAGCTCCCGACGTCGTAGCCACGCCGCCGGGCGCCTACTTCCGTCTGCGCTTCCTCAGCAGCAGCTTCGGGAGTGCGGCCGGCGCCGCCTCGCGTGTCGTGGCCGGGGTGGGCACGGGCGCCGCAGCGAGGTCCCCGTCGGGCAGCGGCGACGTGTCGCCGGTCGGCTCCAGCCGGAGCACCCGGCACTCCCGGGCCCAACGCTGCGTCATGGCTTCGCCGTCGGGCGCGTTCAGCCGCTTCCCCCTGAGCTCGGCGACGGCCGCCTCCCACGCCTCGGAGCCGGGCGCGAGAGCGACGATCCGCGCCGTCCAGGAGACCAGCCGACCGCCCTTGTCCTTGCTGCGGACGATGACCTCGGCCGAGCCGCCCTCGGCGAGCCCCGGCAGCGGCTGCTCGCCCGGCCCGTCGCCGACCAGGCAGGCCGCGCCCTCGTGCCACACGTGCCACAGCGCACGCGCCGCGGTCTCGCCGGCGCCCCGGACCCAGACGAGGCCGGACTTCTTGGTGGCCTCCTCGACGAGTGCCCGCTCGACGAGGGCCCGGTCCCCGTGGGCCCCGTCCCCGTGGGCCCGGCCGATCAGCTCGCTTGTCATGGCGCCAGCCTAGCCGGGCGTCCTCACAGCCAGCCGTTGCGCTTCAGAGTGCGGTGGATGCCCACACACAGGGCGACCATGGCCGACATGACCACGGGGTAGCCGTACTTCCAGTGCAGTTCCGGCATGTAGTCGAAGTTCATGCCGTACACCCCGCAGACCATCGTCGGCACGGCGATGATGGCGGCCCAGGAGGTGATCTTGCGCATGTCCTCGTTCTGCGCGACGGACGCCTGCGCGAGGTTGGCCTGGAGGATCGAGTTGAGCAGTTCGTCGAACCCGATGACCTGTTCCTGGACGCGGGCCAGGTGGTCGGCGACGTCGCGGAAGTACTTCTGGATGTCGGGGTCGACCAGCCGCATCGGCCGCTCGCTCAGGAGCTGCATGGGCCGCAGCAGCGGCGACACCGCTCGCTTGAACTCCAGCACCTCACGCTTGAGTTGGTAGATCCGGCCGGCGTCCGTGCCGCGCGGGGCGCCCTTGCGGCCGGGCGAGAACACCTCCGTCTCGACCTCGTCGATGTCGTCCTGCACGGCGTCCGCGACCGCGATGTAGCCGTCGACCACGTGGTCGGCGATGGCGTGCAGCACCGCCGAGGGGCCCTTGGCGAGCAGCTCGGGGTCGTCCTGGAGGCGGTGGCGCAGTGCGCGCAGCGAGCCCTGGCCGCCGTGCCGGACGGTGATGAAGAAGTCCTTGCCGGTGAAGCACATGACCTCACCGGTCTCGACGACCTCGCTGTTGGCCGTCAGCCGGTCGTGCTCGATGTAGTGGATGGTCTTGAAGACGGTGAAGAGGGAGTCGTCGTAGCGCTCCAGCTTGGGCCGCTGGTGGGCCTGCACCGCGTCCTCCACGGCCAGCGGGTGCAGCCCGAACTCCGCGGCGATGCCTGCGAATTCGGCCTCGGTCGGCTCGTGCAGCCCGATCCACACGAAGCCTCCGTCGCGCCGCACCTGACGCATGGCCTCCTGCGGGGTCGGCGCCTGGGCGAACGTGACGCGGGCGCCGTCGCGGTAGACGGCGCAGTCGACGACCGCCGACGGCGTGCCGGGGTCGCGGGTGGTGTCGTAGGCGCCGCTGTCCGTACGCCCGCCCCCCTTGCGCAGGGAGGGGCGGGCGGGGCGGACGACGGCACGGAGGTCGCGGATCATCGACATGGCAGGCTCCTTCGCGACGAGCAAAGAAAGACCGCCACGACGGGTGGAACTGCCCGGAATGGGGACGTCCTGACTTGGCGTCTCCCCGGCCGTCGAGGCGGGGGAAAAGGTTTGGCACGTCCACAAAGCGGGGAGCACCGCTCCGTCGCGGTGGCGAGCTTCGCTACTGATTCAGATCAGACAGATCAGGCAAAACGAAACGAAGTGCTCTTCCGCATGGAGATGAGCGCGAGAGTCGGCGACCAGCCGGAGGCGAAGAGGCCAGAGCAGTTGCGTCAGTGGTTGGAAGAGCGAGTGGTACTGCACGGGTGACTTCGATCCATGACAGCCCCACCTCCTCCAGCCGGTCCCTCGTAAGGGAGTCTCGTCTGCGTCGGGGCAAGATCGCGACGCTTCAGCGTGCTGCCCCGAACCACCGGGCCAGAGTAGCAGTCGACCGAAGTGTCAAGGTGCTGCTTTGCCGCGCACTGACGAGTTCTATGCTCGCCGCATGGCTGATGTTCTTCCTCTGGTCGACGCCCGTCTGCGCACGGCGCTGGGCGAGCCGGACGCCCGCGCGGCGGTCACCTTCCTCGGCGCCGACCGCGTCGAGGTGCTGCGTTTCCGTGAGGGCGACATCGTCCGCTACGCCACGCTCGGCATGTCCGCGCAGCCGATGAGCGACCCCACGGCGATGCTCGCGGACCCGGTGAAGGGCCCACGGGCCGAACTGCTGCTGTCCGTCCGACCGGGTGACGCCGACACGGACAAGGTGCTCCGGCCGCTCGCCGTGCTCGCCGCGTCCCCGCAGGTCGAGGGTGTGGTCGTGGCTCCGGGCGCGTCGCTCGACGTGGGCGGGCCGCTGTGGCCGGGCGCTCCGTTCACCTCGGTCCTGGTCGCCGAGCCGGGCGGTCTGGTGGAGGACCTCGACCTCGACGAGCCCCTCGACCCGGTCCGCTTCCTGCCGCTGCTGCCCATGACCCCGAACGAGGCCGCCTGGAAGCGCGTGCACGGCGCCCAGGCCCTCCAGGAACGCTGGCTGACGAACGGGACGGACCTGCGGGATCCGTCCCGCAGGTCCGTCCCGCTCGACTGACGCTTCGTGAGGAAGGTCACCAACGCGGCGTCGTCGGCAGTCGGTTGGCGATGCCGGCGCCCGTGTCTCAGCCGGCGAAGACCGCGACCCCGTCCTGCGTCGCGTGCCGCGGCTCGAGTTCACGCGCCTCGGCCGTGAGCGCCCTGCGCCGGACGACGACCACGAGCGCGCCGAGCACCGCCGTCACCGCCGCCACCACGAACGGCATGTGGATGTCGGTCCACTCCTCGATCTTCGGCGCGAAGTAGGGCGCCGCGGCGGCCGCGAACCACCGCACGAAGTTGTACCCGGCGCTCGCCACCGGGCGCGGGGCGTCCGACACGCCGAGCGCCAACTCCGTGTAGACGGTGTTGTTCACGCCGATGAACGCACCCGACAGGATCGTGCAGACGACCGCCGTGGTGTGGTCGCCGTAGCCGAGCACGAGCACGTCGGCGGCGAGCAGCAGCAGCGAGCCGCCGAGCACCTTCAGCGAGCCGAACCGCTTCTGCAGTCGCGGGGCGACGAGCACCGAGAAGACCGCGAGCAGCACACCCCAGGCGAAGAACACCGCTCCCGACTTGTAGGGGGTCATGTTCAGCACGAAGGGGGTGAAGGCCAGCACGGTGAAGAACGTGTAGTTGTAGAAGAAGGCCGAGGCGGCGGCGGAGGCGAGACCGCCGTGGCCGAGCGCCTTGAGCGGGTCCAGCAGCGAGGTCCTGCGGGCCGGCTTCGGCTGCTCCTTCAGGAACACCGTGATGCACAGGAAGCCGATGGCCATCAGGAACGCCGTGCCGAAGAACGGGTAACGCCAGCTGGCGTCGCCGAGCAGCGCGCCGAGCAGTGGTCCGCAGGCCATGCCGAGGCCGAGCGCGGACTCGTACAGCAGGATGGCGGCCGCGCTGCCGCCGGCCGCCGCGCCGACGATCACGGCGAGCGCGGTGGAGACGAAGAGGGCGTTGCCCAGTCCCCAGCCGGCGCGGTAGCCGACCAGCTGCGCGACCGAGTCCGAGGTGCCCGCGAGGCCCGCGAAGACGACGACCAGGGCGAGGCCGGACAGCAGCGTCCGTCGGCCGCCGATGCGGCTGGAGACGAAGCCGGTGACCAGCATCGCGATCGCGGTGATCAGGAAGTACGAGGTGAAGAGCAGGGAGACCTGCCCGGCCGTGGCGTCCAGCCCCTGGGCGATGGACGGCAGGATGGGGTCGACCAGGCCGATGCCCATGAAGGCGACGACGGACGCGCCGGCGGTCGCCCACACCGCCTTCGGCTGCCGCAGGATGCTTCCGGCTCCCGCGTCGAATGGGTCCATGGTGCGTCTCACCCTTCCAAGATGGTTGGTATATGCACATAGTAAGTTAGCCCAGCTAATTAATGCAAGTTACATCTACATCGTCGGAGGGCAACCGGTTCGGTCCGGACGGGTGATCGTCCTTGACGTGGACGTGCTCGGGTAGGACCGTGGGGCTCTATGAGGGGCGAACCCAGTTGCCCGAAGTGTGGTGGCCGGGTCAGGGCTCCCGGACTCTTCGCCGATTCCTGGCAGTGCGATGTGCACGGGACGGTCCATCCGCTGCAGCCTGTGATCCCGCCCAGCGTCGAGGCGCTCAGCGTCGTCGTGCACCGCACCCAGGTGCCGGTGTGGATGCCGTGGCCGCTGCCGGTCGGCTGGCTCTTCACGGGCGTCACCTACGCGGGCGACGACCGCAGCGGCGGCCGCGCCACCGCGGTGGCCTGCTCCGGCCCCGCGCCGCTCGGCGGCATGGGCGAGCTGATCCTGGTCGCCGAGGAGCTCGGCGTCGGCCTCGGCGCGCGCTACGCCGGCGTCGACGGGCCGGACCCCGGGCCGTACATGAGCGTCGAGAAACCTCCGCAGGCCAAGCTCCTGGCCGCAGGCCGTCCCACGCCGCTGTGGCATGTCTCGGCCACTCCCGACGATCGCGCGGTCTTCGCCGGCGAGGCGCGGGGGCTGTGGCTGTGGGCGGTGGTGTGGCCCGAGCAGTCCGGACTGCTCATGTACGACGAGCTGGTGCTGACAGATCTGCGGGACGCGGGGGCGGAGGTGGAGCTGGTGCCCTGCGGGGCGCTGTCGCCGCGCCTCCTCGAGCCGTAGCGGCCCCCACGTGTAGGGGGCGCCTGGGCGTTTCGGGTGTGACAGAGCCGGTCCGATCTCCGGCTATGCTGGAGCGTCCCCATCCGCCCGTCCCCCGACTGGAGTCCGCGTCGTGCGCATCGATCTGCACTGCCACTCCACGGCCTCGGACGGCACGGACACCCCCGCCGAGCTGGTGCGCAACGCCGCCGCCGCGGGACTGGACGTCGTCGCGCTGACCGACCACGACACCACCCGCGGGCACGCCGAGGCCGTCGCCGCGCTGCCCGAGGGGCTCACCCTCGTCACCGGCGCGGAGCTGTCCTGTCGTGTCGACGGGGTCAGCATGCACATGCTGGCCTATCTCTTCGACCCCGAGGAGCCCGCTCTGCTCGCCGAGCGCGAGCTGGTACGGGACGACCGGGTGCCCCGCGCGCGCGGGATGATCGCCCGGCTGAACGACCTGGGCGTGCCCGTCACCTGGGAGCAGGTGGCGCGGATCGCGGGGGAGGGTTCCGTCGGGCGTCCGCATGTCGCCACCGCCCTGGTCGAGCTCGGCGTCGTCCCGACCGTGGACGACGCCTTCACCGGGGACTGGCTGGCCGACGGCGGCCGGGCCCACGTCGGGAAGCACGAGAGCGACCCCTTCGAGGCGATCCGGCTGGTCAAAGGGGCCGGCGGGGTCACCGTCTTCGCGCACCCGGGCGCGAGCAAGCGGGGGCACACGGTGCCGGAGACCGTGATCGCCGAACTGGCGGCCGCCGGTCTCGACGGCATCGAGGTCGACCACATGGACCACGACGCGGACACCCGCGCCCGGCTGCGCGGGCTGGCCCGCGACCTCGGGCTGCTGGTCACCGGCTCCTCGGACTACCACGGCAGCCGCAAGACGTGCGTGCTCGGCGAGTACACCACCGACCCCGAGGTGTACGGGGAGATCACCCGACGGGCGACGGGCGCGTTCCCGGTGCCGGGCACCGGCGGAGCCTGACCGGGCCTACGCGCCCGGACTGCTCCCGACCTCACTCCCGTCCGTCCTCCCTCCCCGCAAGGCTTAGCACTGATGTTCGACGTTGCTGTTTTCGGCTCCCTCTTCCTCACCCTCTTCGTCATCATGGATCCCCCCGGGATCACCCCGATCTTTCTCGCGCTCACCGCCGGACGTCCCGGCAAGGTGCAGAAGCGGATGGCCTTCCAGGCCGTCTGCGTGGCGGGCGGCGTGATCGCCGTCTTCGGACTCCTCGGGCACCAGATCCTCGACTATCTGCACGTCTCCGTGCCCGCGCTGATGATCGCGGGCGGGCTGCTGCTTCTGCTGATCGCACTCGACCTGCTCACCGGCAAGACCGACGAGCCGAAGCAGACCAAGGACGTCAACGTCGCGCTCGTCCCGCTGGGCATGCCGTTGCTGGCCGGTCCCGGCGCCATCGTGTCGGTCATCCTCGCCGTGCAGAAGGCGGACGGGGTGGCGGCGCAGGCGTCGGTCTGGGCGGCCATCCTGGCCATCCATGTCGTGCTGTGGCTCGTGATGCGGTACTCGCTGCTGATCATCCGGGTCATCAAGGACGGCGGCGTGGTCCTGGTGACCCGGCTGGCGGGCATGATGCTCTCCGCGATCGCCGTGCAGCAGATCATCAACGGGGTCACCCAGGTCGTCCGGTCGAGCTGACCGGCCCTCGCGGCCGGCGACCCGCGGACCCCCGAGGCGCGGACGCGCGGACCTGCTGGCACGCGGACACGCGGACACGCGGACACGCAGAGCCCCCTACGGCCGTGCCGTAGGGGGCTCGCAAACCTGTAAGGGGACCCGCGCTGTTACGAGGCCGTGGGGTCGGCCGGACGGATCCACAGCCGCTGCCCGATGGCGGCGGCCTGCTGAACGATCCGGTTGACGGAGGCGGCGTCCACGACGGTGCTGTCCACGGGGGTTCCGTCGACGTCGTCGAGTCGCATGATTTCGAAGCGCATGGCTTCTCCCTTCGTCTGGTCATCCTCCTGAGGAGAACTACTCGGTTACGTAGGGAGTCAACGGCATGCGTGTTTCAAACATTCCCTACGCTAAAGAAATTTTTCGAACGACTAATTACTAGCGAGTAAGGGAGCTTGGGTCGACTGAACGGGACCGGTTGTGTTCGCAGCGTGACCACCGGGACAATGGAGGCGATGAACGACGACCTCCCGGCCCTCGCCGCCCGCATCGACCGCACGAACGAGCTGCTGACCCGCATGCTCGCCGAGGTGGCCAAGACGCCCTCGACCCACGCGATCTTCGTCGACGCGGGGTACCTGTACGCGGCGGCGGGGCGTCTGGTGGCCGGGACCGAGGACCGCCGCGCCTTCGACCTCGACGCCGAGGGCCTGATCGAGGCGCTCATCGACCGCGCCCGCTCGATCTTCGCCGACAGCCGGCTGCTGCGCGTCTACTGGTACGACGGCGCCCGGCGGCGCATCCACACCGCCGAGCAACAGTCCATCGCCGAACTGCCGGACGTGAAGGTGCGGTTGGGCAACCTCAACGCCAACAACCAGCAGAAGGGCGTCGATTCGCTGATCCGCTCGGACCTCGAGTCGCTGGCCCGGCACCGGGCCATCAGCGACGCGGCCCTGCTGGGCGGCGACGAGGACCTCGTCTCGGCGGTGGAGGCCGCGCAGGGGTACGGGGCCCGCGTCCACCTGTGGGGCATCGAGGCGCCGGAAGGCCGCAACCAGGCCGAGCCGCTGCTCTGGGAGGTCGACAGCCAGCGCACCCTCGACCTCGACTTCTTCAAGCCCTACGTCTCCCGGCGCATCGCCGCGGCCTACGAGGCGGCCGGCGTGAGCCGGCCCACCCGTGAGGCCGTCCGCTTCGCCGGCGCGCAGATCGCCGCCAAGTGGCTGGGTGCGCGGGGCAGGGAGAGCCTGGCCGAGCTGCTGCCGGGCCACCCCTACCTGCCCGGCTCCGTCGACCAGGACCTCCTCGTGGAGGCCGAGGGCATCCTGCAGTACTCGCTGCGCGGCCAGGCGGACCTGCGGCGCGCGCTGCGGGACGGCTTCTGGGAGCACGTGCAGACCCAGTACTAGGGCGTCCGCATCGGCCGCGCCGCGGGCTCCGGCCCGGTGCCGGACAGGTGCCGGGCCGGCTCCCGGCTAGCTCCGGGGGGTGTCCGCGAGGCCGTCCCAGAAGTCGGCGAGACCGCCGGCCGTCAGCAGCGGCTGGTCCTGGTTGGGGGAGTGGTCGGCGTCCGGCACGACCGTCCGGTGCGCCCGCAGTTCCGCGGCCATCGCGTCGAGGAGGGGCACCGGCCAGGTGTCGTCCGACGCGCCCGACAGGACGTGGAACGGCAGCGGGACGGCGGCGAGCTCCGCGACCCGGTTCGGTTCGACGCACAACCGGCGTCCCGTGACGAGGAGTTGGGCCGGTTTGTGGTTGAGCCAGCGCTGCCGCATCCGGGCCGGCCCGCCGGAACCGCGGGCCGGTCCGCCGATCTCCTCCGGCGCGCCCATCGCCAGGATGGCCTGCCAGACCTCGGCCATCGTCATCACCGCGAGCGCGTCGTGCAGCAGCTTCACGCGCTGCTTCTGGGACTCCGAGATCTCCGCCGGGCCGGAGGAGACGAGCGTGAGCGAGGCGAAGGGGGAGTGGTCCAGGAGGACGGCGGCGCGGGCGATCTGCCCGCCCAGGGAGTGGCCGACGAGATGCACAGGCGTGCCGAGAGCGGTCGCCTGCGCGAGGACGTCACGGGCCAACTCTCCCTGGGCGTAAGGCGATTCGTCGTCGGCGGGGCCGTCGGACTCGTTCTGCCCCCGGCCGTCCACGGCGACGGTCCGGTAGCCGCGGGCGGCCAGCGGCTCGTGCAGCCGGTGGAAGTCCTCCTTGCTCCCGGTGAACCCCGGCAGCAGCAGCGCGACACCCCGCTGCTCCACACCGGCGGCCACGGGCGCGTCGACCACGGCGAACGCCCCGCGCGAGGTCCGCAGGGGGTACGCGCGGGCCCCGGGCGGCGGTGGGAACACAGGCTGCGAGTCGGGCACGGCCGGCGCGGCGGCGCGGATGGGCACGACGGCGCCGGGCCGCCCGGCGGGGCTGACGGAAGGCTCGGCGGAGAGGGCGGGCTCGCTGGGGTCGGTCACGGGGGGAGAGTACCGGGGACGGGGAAACGCCGAGGGCCCGGTCCACAGGGTGTGGACCGGGCCCTCGTGCGTGAGCTCGCCGGCTCAGCCGTCCGTCGGCTCCGCGACCGCCTTGGCGGCCGCCGTCTTGCGGGTGCGGCGCGGCTTGACGGCTTCCGTCTCCTGCGTGGCCTGGGCCGGGATGTCGGCCGTGGCCTTGCGGACCGTACGGCGGCGGGGCTTGGGCTCCGCGCCTTCGGCCGTCTCGACGGCTGCCTCGGCCGGGACCGGGGCGGTGGCGGCCACCTTGCGGGCGCGCCGCGGCCTCGTGACGGCGGCCTCCGCGACCGGCTCCGCCGCGGGGGCCTCGGTGACCTCGGTGACCTCGGCGGCCTTGGCGGCCGCCGTCTTGCGGGTGCGGCGCGGCTTGACCTCGACGCCCTCGGCGGTGTCGACCGCGGCCACGGCGGGAGCCGCCGCCTTACGGGTGCGCCGCGGCTTGACCTCCGCTTCGGGAGTCTCCGGGGCCTCGACGACGGTGACGGCAGCGGCGGTCTTGGCGGCAGCCGTCTTGCGCGTCCGGCGGGGTTTGGCCTCGATGGCCTCGGCCGTGTCCAGGGCGGCCTCAGCCGCGGCCGGGGCCGTCGCCGTGGCCTTGGCGGCCGTCTTGCGGGTGCGGCGCGGCTTGGCCTCGATCGCCTCGGCCGTGTCGACCGCGGCGCTCGCCTCGGCCTCGACCGGGGCGGACGCGGCGGCCTTGCGGGTGCGGCGCGGCTTGACGGCTTCCGCCTCCTGCGCGGCCTGGGCCGGGATGTCGGCCGTGGCCTTGCGGGCGGTGCGGGTGCGCGGCGCGGGCTCGGCCGTCTCGGCGGTGGCGACCGCGGTCCCGGCGGCGGCCGTCTTGCGGGTGCGGCGCGGCTTGACCGCCGGCTCCACGGCCGCGGCGGCCTCCGGGGCCACCTCGACGCCCGTGACGGTGTCGACCGCTGCTTCGGCCGGGGCCGTCGCCTTGCGGGTACGGCGGCGCGGCGCGGCCTCCGCCACCGGCTCGGCCGGCTCGGCCGCTTCGGTCGTGACGGTCGGCTCCGCCGTGTCGGCGACGGGCTCCGCGGTCCTGCGGGTACGGCGGCGGCGCGGCTTGGACGCCTCGGTCGTGGTCTCCGGCGTGTCGAGGGCGGGGCCCTCCGCCGTCGTCACGGCCGTCTCCGCCGCCTCTGCGGCGGACTCGACGGTCGTCACCGGGGTGACGGCCTCCGGCGCGGATCCGTTGCGGGTACGGCGGCGACGGCGCGGGGTGCGCGGGCCGGCGGCCTCCTCTGCGACGGGCGTCCGCTCGGCGACGGGCCCCTGCTCCAGTGCGGTCCCGGCGGGCGCCGCAGCCGCGTCGAGGGGCGAGCCGTTGCGGGTACGCCGACGGCGACGCGGCGTACGCGCTGCCTCCTCGCGGTCGTCGGAACGGTCCGTGGAGCGCTCGGAGGAGCGTCCGCCGGAACGGGAGTCGCCCCGCCCGCCGCGGCCGCCGCGGTCACTGCGGTCACCACGACCGCGCGCAGCACGGCCGCCGGGCTCACCCAGGTCCTCGAGCTCCTCCGCGTCGAGCCCGGCGCGGGTGCGCTCCGAGCGCGGCAGGACGCCCTTGGTGCCGGCGGGAATGCCGAGTTCCTCGAAGAAGTGCGGAGAGGTGGAGTACGTCTCCGGCGGGTCGCTGAACTCGAGCTCCAGCGCCTTGTTGATGAGCTGCCAGCGAGGGATGTCGTCCCAGTCGACGAGCGTGATCGCGATGCCCTTGGCGCCCGCGCGGCCGGTACGGCCGATGCGGTGCAGGTACGTCTTCTCGTCCTCGGGGGACTGGTAGTTGATGACGTGCGTGACGCCTTCGACGTCGATGCCGCGGGCGGCGACGTCGGTGCAGACGAGGACGTCGACCTTGCCGTTGCGGAAGGCGCGCAGCGCCTGCTCGCGGGCGCCCTGGCCGAGGTCGCCGTGGACCGCGCCGGAGGCGAAGCCGCGCTGCTGGAGCTGGTCGGCCAGGTCGGCCGCCGTGCGCTTGGTACGGCAGAACACCATGACCAGCCCGCGGCCGTCGGCCTGCAGGATGCGCGAGACCATCTCGGGCTTGTCCATGTTGTGCGCGCGGTACACGTGCTGCTTGGTGTTCGCGACGGTGCGGCCCGCGTCGTCCGGCGAGGTGGCGTTGATGTGCGTGGGCTGCGACATGTAGCGGCGTGCGAGACCGATGACCGCGCCCGGCATGGTCGCCGAGAACAGCATGGTCTGGCGCTTCGCCGGAAGCATGTTGATGATCTTCTCGACGTCGGGCAGGAAGCCCAGGTCGAGCATCTCGTCGGCCTCGTCGAGGACGAGCGACCGGATGTGCTTGAGGTCGAGCTTCTTCTGGCCCGCGAGGTCCAGCAGACGGCCCGGGGTGCCGACGACGACGTCGACGCCCTTCTTGAGGGCCTCGACCTGGGGCTCGTAGGCGCGGCCGCCGTAGATGGCGAGAACGCGCACGTTGCGCACCTTGCCCGCGGTCAGCAGGTCGTTGGTGACCTGCGTGCACAGCTCACGCGTGGGGACGACGATGAGCGCCTGCGGGGCGTCGGTGAGGTCCTCGGGGCGGGCGCGGCCGGCCTCGACGTCGGCGGGGACGGTCACGCGCTCGAGGAGCGGGAGGCCGAAGCCGAGCGTCTTGCCGGTGCCCGTCTTGGCCTGTCCGATGACGTCGGTGCCCGTCAGGGCGACCGGGAGCGTCATCTCCTGGATGGGGAAGGGAGTGGTGATGCCGACGGCCTCGAGGGCTTCGGCGGTCTCGGAAAGGATTCCGAGCTCTCGGAACGTAGTCAGGGTGCTGCCTCTTCTGTGTACGCGGTGCGAGGCGAGCGCGGGGGTCGTGACGGACCGTGCCGGGGACGTCGGATGCCTTACGGGCGAACCGCTCGCGGCAAGCCGTATGGCACGGGACCTCTGCCGACGCTCTAGCGCTCGTACCGCTGAGGGTGTCCCTCTGGCCGGCGTACGCGATGTGCCGTACGAGCCATGAGGGCTGTCGGGTCGGAGCCGATCGGGCCACCGACCGGGCATCCTCATACGTGCGGCCCGTCGAATATTCGGCAGGCGCATTACCACCATACCCCGGAATCGCGCACATGCGATGGCTGATTCGGTCACGTTGTGGTTGTCACAGTGCCTGGACCGGTCCGTTGCGTCTTCGTCGTCACACTGACTGACCAGGGACTTCCACCCCGCGGCGAGCGGGCTATTGTGCGCTGCATGACGACCTCTGACAAGCCCGAGATCACCGCTACCGGAATCGCGGCCCAGGACTGGACGACGGCCTCCGCCGATCCGCAGTACCGTGCCGCGGTCGTGGACCTGTTGGGCGCGTTGGCGTACGGCGAGCTGGCGGCGTTCGAGCGGCTCGCGGAGGACGCCAAGCTGGCGCCCACCCTGGCGGACAAGGCGGAGCTGGCGAAGATGGCGTCGGCGGAGTTCCACCACTTCGAGCGGCTGCGGGACCGGCTCACGGAGATCGGCGAGGAGCCGACGCTGGCCATGGAGCCGTTCGTGGCCGCGCTCGACGGCTTCCACCGCCAGACGGCCCCCTCTGACTGGCTGGAGGGTCTGGTCAAGGCGTACGTCGGCGACTCGATCGCGAGCGACTTCTACCGTGAGGTCGCGGTGCGTCTGGACACCGACAGCCGCGCGCTGGTGCTGGCGGTGCTGGACGACACCGGCCACGCCGGTTTCGCCGTGGACCGGGTGCGCTCGGCCATCGACGCGGAGCCCCGGGTGGGCGGCCGGCTCGCACTGTGGGCCCGGCGGCTGATGGGCGAGGCCCTGTCGCAGTCCCAGCGGGTGGTCGCGGACCGCGACGCGCTGTCGACGATGCTGGTGGGCGGGGTCGCGGACGGCTTCGATCTCGCCGAGGTGGGCCGGATGTTCTCCCGGATCACCGAGGCGCACACCAAGCGGATGGCCGCGCTGGGCCTCGCCGCCTGAGGCGCTCCCTGGAAGCCGCCGGTGGCGGACGTCGGCTGAGGCCGATGGCGTCCGGGCGGGCCGATGGCGTCGGGCGGGTCGGTGGCGTCGGGCGGGCCGGGTGCCTCGGCTCGCCGGTCCCGGCACCCCGGCGGCCCCCGGGGGTCACGCCGGCGCGGATCGTCGGCGCAGTCTTCCGGCGGGGCGCAGCAGCAGGGAGAGCGAGGCGGCGGAGATGATCGCCGCGCCGAGGAGGCTCGGCAGGAAGCTGCCGGGGCCCAGCGCGCTGTGGGTGACGAAGTCACCGAACAGGGCTCCGGCGATGCCCGTCGCGAAGACGAGCGTGCGGACCGGCAGGCGGTGGGAGAGGCGGGTGACCGCCGTCCACGCGAGCACGAGACCGAGCACAGCGGAGCCGAGCGCTTCCAAGATCATTTGAGTCCCTCCCAGGCGGCGGGGCTGTGCACCAACGTCGTAGCGCGTCATACCCGTGACCTGCGGAATGCAATCCTCCCCCGTGGGCGCGTCGTGCTCCTTCCGTGGAAAGGGACGGACGGGGACGACGGGACGTGAGGACGGTGCTGGGAAGAGCCGCCGCGAGGCGGTGGCGGCGGGCCCGAAGACGCGCAGAAAAGGGGAGGAGCCCGGCGACCGTGTCGGTCCCCGGGCCCCTCCCGCGGATCGCTGCGCCTACAGTGCGCCGAAGCCCACCTTGCGCGGGGCGGGCTCGCCCAGCTCGACGTAGGCGAGACGGTCGGCCGGGACCAGGACCTTGCGGCCGTGCTGGTCCACGAGGCTGAGCAGCTGTGACTTCCCGGCCAGGGCCTCGGCCACCACGCGCTCGACCTCCTCGGGAGTCTGACCGCTCTCCAGAACGATCTCGCGAGGCGCGTGCAGCACGCCGATCTTGACCTCCACGGCTATGTCCCTCCGACGGTCATGAGATGCGCGGGCGTCCGCGCCGTACGCAGCACACATTAGCCCGGTGAGGGGACGTACACGGTGCGCCCGTCCACGCCAGGAGCGAACAGCGGGCGGGAACAAACGCCCGCCCCGCCCGCTCAGTGCTGATCGATGCCGTGCAGCGGGAACCCCGCGATGCCCCGCCAGGCCAGCGAGGCCAGCAGCTGCACCGCCTGGTCGCGCGGCACGCTGCGGTCGCTGTGCAGCCAGGAACGGGCCACGACCTGTGCCAGACCGCCGAGGCCGGAGGCGAGCAGCATCGACTCCGCGCGGGAGAGGCCGGTGTCCTCGGCGATGACCTCGCAGATCGCCTCGGCGCACTCGCCCGTGACCTTGTCGACGCGCTCGCGCACCGCGGGCTCGTTCGTCAGGTCCGACTCGAAGACCAGGCGGAAGGCGCCGCCGTCGTCCTCCACGTACGCGAAGTAGGCGTCCATGGTCGCCCGGACGCGCTGCTTGTTGTCGGTCGTCGACGCGAGCGCGCCCCGCACGGCCTGGATCAGCGACTCGCAGTGCTGGTCCAGGAGGGCGAGATAGAGATCGAGCTTGCCCGGGAAGTGCTGGTAGAGCACAGGCTTGCTGACGCCGGCCCGCTCGGCGATGTCGTCCATCGCGGCCGCGTGGTAGCCCTGTGCGACGAAGACTTCCTGGGCGGCGCCCAGCAGCTGGTTCCGCCGGGCACGGCGCGGAAGGCGTGTGCCCCGCGGGCGCGCCGCCTCTGTCTGCTCGATGGCTGTCACGCCGCCTCCCAAAGTCGTCCTCTTGCGGTGAGCGCCGCGTCGCCATCGTACTTTTCGGTAACCCCGGTGTGCGCGGTGCGAACGCAGAATTTCACGGACTGGACGAGGACAGAAGTGGTCGAGATGGTTTCGAAACGGTAGGTTCCGGGCATACTCGTCCCCCGGTCCAGCTCAGCGCCGTTCAGCGGTAGTCGTCCTCGTCGATCGAGACGACGCGCGCCTGTTCGGCGAGATCGGCCTCGTTGGCCCGCGCGGGATCGGCGTCCTCCAGGGGGTCGTCGCGCTCCTGCGTGACGTCCGCGAGCTGCTCGGCGGCGTCCTCCTCGGGCGCCTCCACGGCGATCTCCCCGAAGTCGTCGTCCTCGTCGAAGGCTTCCGGGTCGGTCGGGTCAACGGTCATGGCGGGCTCCCTTCCTACGAACGCCCCTGCTAACTGCGGGGGCCACCAGCGGGTGCCCTCGATACGAGCCTAGGAGACACCCGTTTCGGACGCTATGCGATCGCCGAGCGGAGTGCCCCCGATTCCCGCAGGTATGACCCCTGGGGGCGGATCTGCCCGGCCCCGGCCCGGTGATCGCGCGCAGACGGCTCGCGCACGGCACGCGGACCGCCTCATCGTGCACACCGTCCACGCGTGTGACGGCGAACACACAAGACCGCGCGTGATCGTCTCGTAACATTGCCCGCATGTCTTCGACCGAGCTCCCCTCCGTGCCGCCCACCAGCGTGCTGCCGAAGGCGGCCGCCGTACGGGTCGCGGAGGGCGAGCGGCTGCGGTCCGTGGGGCTGCCCGGCGTCACGTTGACGGTCCGGTCGCGGCCCCCCGCGCGCGCGGGACTGCAGCCGGCGCTGTACGTGCACGGCCTCGGCGGCTCCTCGCAGAACTGGTCCGCGCTGATGGCCGCGCTCGACGGGGCGGTGGCCGGCGAGGCCGTCGATCTCCCCGGCTTCGGCGACTCCCCGCCACCGGACGACGGCGACTACTCCATCACGGCACACGCGCGTGCCGTCATCCGCTACCTCGACGCGGCCGAGCGAGGTCCCGTGCATCTCCTCGGCAACTCCCTCGGCGGCGCCGTGGCCACCCGGGTCGCCGCGGTCCGCCCGGACCTGGTGCGCACCCTGACGCTGGTCTCGCCCGCGCTCCCGGAGCTCCGGGTGCAGCGCACCGCGGTCCCCACGGGCCTGGTCGGCCTGCCCGGTGTGGCCGCGCTCTTCAGCCGGCTCAGCCGTGAGTGGACCGCCGAGCAGCGCGTCCGCGGCGTGATGGGCCTCTGTTACGGCGACCCCGGGCGGGTCAGTCCGGAGGCGTTCCGGGACGCGGTGCAGGAGCTGGAGCGGCGGCTGCAACTGCCCTACTTCTGGGACGCGCTGACGCGCTCGACGCGCGGACTGCTGAGCGCCTACACGCTGGGCGGGCAACACGGGCTGTGGCGCCAGGCCGAGCGGGTCCTCGCCCCCACACTCCTCGTCTACGGCGGTCGCGACCAGCTCGTCGGCTACCGCATGGCGCAGCGCTCCGCCCGCGCCTTCCGCGGCTCCCGTCTGCTGACGCTGCCGGACGCCGGGCACGTGGCGATGATGGAGTACCCCGAGGCGGTGGCGAGAGCCTTCCGGGAGCTGCTGGCCGACACCTCGGCCCCGACCGAGACCACGGGGGGCTGAGGCCGACGTGGGACGTCACAGCCGGCGTGGACCCGCGCCCAAGCGTGCGGGGGACGGCGCCCCCCGGGGCGCGTCACCGGGAGCCCCTCAGGGGAGTCCCGCAGGGCCGGTCCAGAAAGACGTGCGCGGCGGCCGCGCCCAGGCCCCGCCCCTCGGCCTCGACGGGACGCCCGCGCACGGCGTGCCCCGCTTCGCCGACGGGACGCCCGCCCACGGGTTTCCGCAGGCCCGCGGGGGTCATCCCGAGCAGCGTGAGACCGGAGGCGGCTGGGGTGACTTGAGAGCGCGTCAGCCGGGTACCGGGCAGCCCGTGATACCGCGTCAGCGACCCGTTCCCCCGAGCGGCCCGGGCCAGGGCCCCCGTCCCTCCGGTCGCGGGGCACGCCAGGGGCCACGCCAGGACTACCTCGACGCCTTCGGCGGCGACGAGGAAGACGACGTCTTCACGCGCGCGAGACCGACGTACGCGCCGCCACGCCCCCGGGAGCGCGCCCCGCACGCCCCTGGGCCCGCAGCGGACGCCGTCTCCCGTGAGAGCGCCCCGGTCGCCGCCGGCCGGGGCGACGGCATGCCGCCCGCCGGCGAGTCCGTGTCCGCCGCCAGGAGCGGCAAGGGGCGGGCGTTCACCGGCATCGCGGCCGCCGCCGTCACCACGGTGCTGGCCGTCGTGGTGGCCGGACAGGTCACCGACGGGCGGGGCGACGAGGCCGTCCGGTCCCAGTCCGCGACCGAGCGGGCCGAGCGGGGCTCCGCCGACGACGCCACGCGCGGGGACGACCGGCCGAGCCCTTCGGTCTCGCCCGGCGTCGTCACGCTGACCTACGCGCAGAAGATGTCCGCCAAGTACCCCCTGGCCGCCGAGCTGAAGGGGTCGGGGAAGTTCGACGCGATCCCGGGCGTCGCCAAGGCGCCCGGCAAGGGGCGGAAGTACACCTACCGCGTCGACGTCGAGCAGGGGCTCGGGCTCGACGGCGAACTCTTCGCCCAGGCCGTGCAGAAGACGCTCAACGACGACCGCAGCTGGGCCCACGGCGGCGCCCGCACCTTCGAGCGCATCCACTCGGGCAAACCCGACTTCGTCATCACGCTCGCAAGCCCGGGCACCACCGCCGAGTGGTGCGCCAAGTCGGGTCTGGACACCACGGAGGACAACGTCTCCTGCGACTCGGCCGCCACCGAGCGCGTGATGATCAACGCGTACCGGTGGGCGCAGGGCTCGTCGACCTTCGGCGACGCGATGTACGCCTACCGGCAGATGCTGATCAACCACGAGGTCGGCCACCGGCTCGGCTTCGGCCACGTCACCTGCGACAAGGACGGCGAACTCGCGCCGGTCATGCAGCAGCAGACCAAGTTCCTCGACCACGACGGGATTCACTGCCGACCCAACCCCTGGGCCTTTCCCGGGAGTTGACGCAGGGCAACAGAGGTCGCATTGACATGCCCGGAAAGTTCGACCGCGACGAGACCCTGATCCGGCGGCGCGTGGCGGAACTGCTGGAGCGTGTGGGGCTCGAAGCGGCGCACCACGACCGTTACCCGCACGAGTTCAGCGGCGGTCAGCGCCAGCGCGTGGGCATCGCCCGGGCGCTCGCGGCCGACCCGCGCGTCATCGTCTGCGACGAGCCCGTCTCCGCGCTCGACGTGACGACGCAGGCCCAGGTCGTCGCGCTGCTCGGCGAGCTGCAGCGGGAGCTCGGCCTGGCGCTCGTCTTCGTCGCCCACGACCTCGCCGTGGTCCGCCACGTCAGCGACCGGGTCGCGGTGATGCGGCACGGGCGTGTCGTCGAGGAGGGGCCCGCCGACGACGTGTACGGGAATCCGCGCGATCCGTACACCAGGCAGCTCCTGGCCGCCGTGCCGGCTCTCGACCCCGCGGTCGCCGCCCGCAGACGCGCCGAGCGGCGCGTGGAGCGAACGGGTGCCGTCCCCGAACGCGTGGCGTGACGTTGCGCAGTCGGATGATCTCTTAGCGCGACCGAACGCGACCCGCACGGGAAAGTTACGACCGTTCACCCCTTTTGGGGGGGGGGGGGGGGGGGGGGGGGGGGGGGGGGGGGGGGGGGGGGGGG